>JARRCQ010000033.1 GCA_029982105.1 Candidatus Atribacteria bacterium
GTGGGACCATTATTTCCCATATCTACATGAATTTCTACGTTATAGTTAGAAAGATGATTATCAGGAAAAGAATTCAAGAACTCCATCAGTTTTTGAGAAGTTTGCAGAGAAAGCAATGCTTCCTGATAAATCCTCTCCCGGATGGTATAAAAGTTATGAATGTGAGTTTTTCGCCAGAAATATCTGGCTCCCCAACCTATCCTGTGGATAACAATAGCAGTAACGAATAACTGTACTGGGGGAGATTCATCTGTTTCCCGAGAATCAGTTCCAATAATCAACCGATAATGAAACTGGGGCTCCTCCCTTATAAAGTTAAAAATAGAATGAACTGTGTCTTTGAAACTCAGCCATCCCTGGGTAGGGCTGTAAAAATGCAAATCTTGAGAAACTACTAAATCGCGGTCTTTAACTCACCTCTCTTTTTGCATTTATTTTATCACTAAAAATATATTTTTGCTTATCATTTTGCTTAATTAAAGTTAAAATTATAGTATCCCGCAAAACTGGTTAAACTGTTGAAAGTTTAAAAAGAGTAAGTTACATCAGAAGTCAAAAATGGAATCACCATACATTGCGGGATGCTATAATTTTCTCAGTGATTTTTTCTTTTTGTATTTATTTTTGAGTTTACTGGTGGAGCTTTTTCCACCAGTAGTGTTTATTTTTCTTTCTTTTGTCTTTTGAGGGTTATAAGGGGGGGCACTCCCCTATAGTTTGGATTCCTGATAAAAACATTCAGGAACGACAACGCGGAGGCGTTTTTCTCCGGGTTAATTTTGGCTCCCTTGACCTTGCCTTTTTTTGGGAGTGATAGGGGTATCCCCCGGGGTATCCCCCTATAGTCAGGTTTATAAGGGGGAAAGAATTCCCCCTTATACTGAGGAAAGTTTTTTCTTCCTCAGTGGTTTTTATCTTTTATTTTTGTTTACGCCGTAGGCTGTATTTTGTGGTTAACTATGAATTTAACTCCAAGAGTACAATGAAAAACTATTTATGGGTAACAATAATTTTAATAATAGGGATTTCTTCTCTTTTCTACCTGTGGAGTGGTAAATCGGAAAACAATTCTTTATCTTTAGAAGGATGGGAAGATAAACGTACCAAAATGGTAGAACAACAAATAAAAAAGAGAGGAATTAAAGACCCTCTGGTCCTCCAAGCCATGCAAGAGGTGCCCCGTCATGAGTTTGTCCCTGAAAATCTACAGAATCAAGCTTATGATGATATTCCTCTTCCCATCGGATACGGGCAGACCATTTCTCAACCCTATATTGTGGCTTTAATGACTGAAAATCTACAAATCGTGCCAGGATGCAAGGTATTAGAAGTGGGAACAGGTTCAGGGTATCAAGCAGCTATTTTAGCCCAGATGGGATGCCAGGTTTATACCATAGAGATAATCAAAGATTTAGCCGAGGAAGCAGAGAAAAAAATGAAAAAATTAGGTTATCACAACGTAATGGTCAAACGGGGAGACGGATACTTAGGATGGGAAGAAGAAGCTCCTTTTGATCGAATAATAGTAACCTGCGCCGTGGACCATCTTCCTCCTCCTCTTCTTGCTCAGCTAAAAGAAGGTGGAAAAATGGTTATCCCAGTAGGCCCTCCCTGGAGTGTACAGAGTCTGTGGATAGTAGAAAAAACAGAAGATGGTATCACCACTCGAGATTTAGGAGCAGTAAGATTTGTTCCTCTAACTCGAGAAATTCAAGGAGAGTGAGAGAAGTTGCCAGCTAACTTAACTCCTCAATATTTAGAAGCAGAGGCTCGTTATCGAAGTGCCAAAACACCGGAATAAAAACTAAAAGCTTTGGAAGAAATGTTAGCAATAATACCCAAACATAAAGGAACGGAAAAACTACAAGCAGAAATCAAACAAAAAATCTCTAAACTTCGCAAATCTCAGGAAGAAAGAAAAAGCAAAGGGAAAACGTTTGACCCCTACCTCATAGAAAAAGTAGGTGCTGCTCAAATCGCCATAATCGGCTCTCCTAATAGCGGAAAATCCACTCTTCTCTCCCTTTTAACTCATGCCCATCCCGAAATTGCCGACTATCCTTTTACTACTATTTCTCCTCTTCCGGGAATGATGGAATATGAAGATATCCAAATTCAGCTTATTGATTTCCCTCCCTGGTTGGAAGGAAAAATAGAAGGTCACGCTTTAGGTGCTTTAGGAAGAGCCGACGGAGTGATAATAGTAATGGATGGCAAAAGCGAGAATTTATTAGAAGAAATGGAAAGTCTCCTTAAAGATTTAAAAGATAGTAAAATAGAATTAAGCAAAGGAAAGTCGCTTATTTTAGTGAATAAGATAGAAACGCCACTGGAGCAGGAGAATTTATCCATTTTTAAAGAATTATATGGGGAAAGATTTACCATCCGAGGGGTTTCTCTTCTCCGCATCTCCGAAGAAGAAAAAAAGGAGTTAAAAAGAGATATTTTTAATTTAGCTGGCATTATAAGGATATACAGTAAGCCTCCCGGGAAACCTCCAGATTTATCTCGCCCTTTTATCCTAAAGAAAGGAGAAACAGTAAAAGACTTAGCTTCTACCATACATAAAGACTTAGCTCATACTTTAAAAGGAGCTCGGGTGTGGGGGTCAGCTAAGTTTGAGGGACAGCTGGTTACTCCCGATTATATTTTACACGATAGGGATATAGTAGAAATTAAGGTGTAATTCCTTCCCAGAAACACTGCACGTCTTCGCAATAAGGGTCAGCAAAAAGAGCATAACTCAATGCCCGGCAGCCATAGCAACTTTCCACTTGACAGTGGCTGCACCGGCCTTTTAAATGTTTCCTATCCTTTAGAGTGGTTAAAAAAGGAGAGTCGAGAGCTTTCTCCAAACCATCTTCTAAAATGTTACCCAGAGGATAAGGAAAACGACGACAAGGGAAAATAGTTCCTTCAGGCATAAGACAGAGTGCCTCTCCTAAATTACATAAAGCTCCCGACACTTCTATCTCCCCTTCTCTTTTTATCCAGAAAGCCCGATAAGGAAGAAGGTCGTAAGGGGTGCACTCCAGTTCACAAACCTCTATTAGTTCCTCAATAAAATCTCTCCACTCCTCTCGAGAAAGAACTGCTTCTTCCATTTCTTTTCCTCTTCCCTGAGGAATAAAACGCTCTATCATCACTCCTTCTACCCCCAAATCTCGAGATAAAGCTAACATAGAAGAGAACTCTTTCACATTCTTTTTACTCAAAGTAAACATAAGCACCACTTCTAAAGAGGAAATTTCCTCAGCCAATCTTATTTTATCCACTACTTTATCAAACACTCCCCGTCCTCTAACAGCATCATTAGTGAGAGAATGTGCTCCTTCTAGCGATATTTTCAAAGTGGTTAGCTTCTGATATTCCCCTAAACGAAAAAGTATGTCTTTTTCTAAAAGTAGGCCGTTGGTAATAATCATAAGCTCTTCCACTCGAGAATGGGAGTTGAGATAGCCAAGGAGAGAAAAAAGTTCTTCTCCGAGGATGATAGGCTCTCCTCCGGTAATATTTATGACGGTATGAAGGTCTCTTTTTTCCAACTCCTCCATTAGAAGATGGGCAACTCTAAGAAGGTGCCTTTCTTCTCTTTCTCCATCCTGAAACTTTTCCTGATAGCAATGATGACAGCGCAAGTTACAACGATTGGTAATGTGCCACTGAAAATTAAATGTTTCCAAGTTATCCTTTTACCGCTCCTCCTGCTAAACCCTTAACTAAATCCCTTTCAATGAACATAAAAAGAACCACTACGGGAATGAGAGCCAGAATAGCTGCGGCCATCAAATATTGCCACTGTACTGTCCAGCGACCCACAAAATTATACAAGCCTAAAGTTAGAGGTCTTTTATCCATAGAAGTGATGAAGGTTAGAGCGAACATAAATTCATTCCAGGCAGTAATAAAAGTATAAATAACCGTAGTAATCACTCCAGGCATAGCGACAGGTAAAAGAACTCTCACTACTGACTGCATTCGAGAACAACCATCGATGAGAGCAGCTTCTTCTATTTCTTTAGGAACACTGCTGAAATATCCGCTTAAAAGCCAAATAGCAAAAGCTAAAGTAAAAACTCCATTAGTAAAAATAAGGGATAAAAGATTATTAAGCAAACCTAATCGAGCAATAATTTTAAACAAGGATATAACCACAATCACAGGAGAAAACATTTGTACTATTAAGAAAAGATACATAATAAAACTTTTAGCTCGGAATCGTAACCGAGCAACGGCATAGGCAGCAGGAATACAAAGAATAGTGTTAAGGACAGTCGTCCCCACTGCTACAATTAAGCTATTCTTAAAATATGTCCCCAGAGGATACTTAAACCACACATCAGAGAAATTGTTTAAAGTAAGGTTTTGAGGAATCCAATGAGGAGGAGTAGTATAAACTTCCTCTAAAGGCTTCAAGGCCGTAGATATCATTACTAAAAAAGGAAAAAGGAGAACCAAAAGAACAAATATTATCGCCGGATAAACTAAATAATAACTGAAGGTTTTCTTTTTCATTCTATAATATTTCTCCTCTTCTAAAGTAGTTTCGAGCATAGATGATACTAACTGTCAAGAGGATAATAAAAGTTATCACTGCCATAGCAGCTGCTGGCCCAAAGCGCAGATACTGAAAAGCATATTTATAAATGTAGGTTATTAAAATGTCAGTAGAGGTACCCGGACCTCCAGTGGTTAAAATATAAATAACATTAAAATCATTGAAAGTCCAGAGGATGGAAAGCAAAGTAGCTATGGTTAAAACTCCGCTCAAAAGAGGGAGAGTAACAGAGCGGAATTTAGCTAAGGACCCTGCTCCATCAACTTCAGCTGCCTCATACAATTCCTGAGGAATAGCCTGTAACCCAGCCAGAAATACCAAAGCCATAAAAGGTATCCCACACCAGATGTCTACCCACAAACAGGCAAAAAAAGCAGAGCGAGGATAAGCTAACCATATTGGAGGATTACTCATAATGCCTAAGCTCTGCAAGGTATAATTCAAAAGTCCAAAATCGTTATTATAAGTCCACTGCCAGATCATAGCACTAATAGGAACAGAACTAGCCCAGGGAATAATAGTTAAGGTACGAACAATTTTTCTCCCTCGAAAATCCACATTTAAAAGAAGAGCAATGATTAAACCTATAACCGTTTTTGCCGCTACAGCAAGAGCTGTCCACATACAAGAGCGAACTATAATTTGCCAGAATTCCGGCTTAGAAAACATATATCTGTAGTTATCTAACCCGGAAAAAGAGACTAATTCTGCTAACTTATTAACTTTGAAAAAAGACATAAAAAAAACATAAACAATAGGATAAAACATAAACACTATGAGGAAAATAAGAGCGGGCAATAACAGAAGGTAGGCAAAAGTTGATTCGGTCTTCCAGAATTTTCCAGAACGGGCCATTTTAACTACCTCGATATTTCATAACTAAGGCTGATCATAAAAATCCCTCCCAGTGCTGCATTTCTAAAACAGATTTTAACTTGTGAATGTTTTGTCCGGGGGACGTAGCCCCCGGACAGCTAATCTACATTCCTCTTATATTATCAATTTCCTGAGCTGCATCGTTCATAGCTTGCTCTGGAGTCTTTTGTCCTAAGAACGTAGCTACAATATTATCCCAGATGATATCGTTACATTCCGGCCACTCAGGAATAAGGGGCCATCCCTTAGAGCCAGGAATCTGTTCAATCATAACCTGATACACAGGATTCTGGAAATAAGGGTCATCAGCTAAAGATTTAGTAACGGGAGGAAATCCTATCATTTTATCAAATTCTAATCTCCAGGCATCAGAATAGAAGAAATCAAGAAATTTAGAAGCTTCTTCTTTAACCTTAGAATCTTTAAACAAAACTATGGAGTCAGTTACAATAAGGCTGCTTTGAGGCTTACCTTCAAAATGAGGGATAGGAGCCACATCCCACTTAAAAGTAACTCCTCGTTGCTGGAGCAGAGTAGCAGTAAATCCACCACTCATAAAAAATCCCAAATTTCCAGCGATAAAGAGGTCTTGCAACTCGTCTCTTCGGTAGGCAGTGACACCAGGCTGAGTTACTTTGTGTTTATTAACTAAATCATTCATAAAAGTCATAGTTCCTATTCCTGCTTCATCATTTACCGTGCATTTACCATAGGTCCCATCAGGAAGCATTTCAAAATAGTATCCACTATTTCCAAATAGATAATAAGCATGTTCAGTTAGCTCCACATATTTTTGTCCACTCATCCCTACAGCATAAAATTTCTGATCGGGATTATTAATTTTTAAAGCCATCTCTAACATTTCTTCATAGGTTTCAGGAGCCTTATCCACCAAGTCAGAGCGATAGTACAGTAATCGAGTTCCAGCTGCTACTGGCAATCCATAAAGAACTCCGCCAATTTTTCCCTCCATCAGTGCCGGGTCAATATTATTAATTAAATCCTCACTTAACCAATTTTCTATAGGCTCTACCACGTCCATATCTAAAAGCTCTAATAACCATCGAGTGCCAATAACTGCTAAGTCAGGAGGCTGACCCCCAGCAATAAAAGTAATCAATCGATCATGGCCTTCATCCCAGGGAGTAGAAATGATATTTAAATCTATTTCCGGATAAGCTTCTTCAAAAGCTTTTTCCAGATTGAGAGCGTAATCAGGGGTAAGGCCATCATATTCCATCCACAAAACACTGACTTTTTTTTGTGCCAATGCCGATATTGATAACCCTAAAACCAACATCAAAATTATACTTACTACCAGAATTTTTCGTTTCAATTATCGTCCCTCCCTTTCAAAATTTTAGTAATTCCTCTCCTTTTGGAGAGAAAAGAAGCAAAAACTCACACCTCCTTTCCCTTAAACTACCATTATAATAGCTTACCGCTATTTATAATGCAATCCAGATTAAAAGAAACGTTAGCTAAAAGCGCTTCCACAGAATAGCGATAAGGAGGAATAACTTCAGCTATCAGGTAGTCATCATATCCTGCTACCTTTAACGATTTCATAACCTCCGGCCAATTGACATCTCCTTCTAAGGGGATACAAAAACCGTTAACATTTCCCACTGCCAAGCGAAAATCTTTAGCATGAACAGTAATAATCCGTTCTCCTAAAATGGAAATCCATTGCTCGGGGTATCCAGAAACCAAAACATTGGCGGTATCAAAATGAACCTTGACGTAGGGACTATTTATCTTATCTATAAAATATCGAAACTCCAGAGGAGAAAGGAGAAATTTATTCCACACATTTTCTATCCCCAGATAAACTTTAGCCTCTTCAGCCACCAAGGCTAAATCTTTAATGGATTCTTCTGCTTGTTCCCAAGCCAAGGGATAAGGAATTACCGGAGATTCCGGCTCCCAGGGAATATTAACGTATCCAGGAATGACCAGGATAGACTTAGCTTTAAGCTTTGTAGCGATGTCCAATAATCTCTTCACTACTTCCTTTGCTTTTTCCCTCATCTCTTTCTCTGGAGAAGCCAAATTATATTTCCACAAAAGTCCGGTAGCCAAACTCCTTATCTCTATTCCTTTATCTTCTGCTAAAATTCTGATTTCTCTCCACCTTTCTTCTCCCTGGTAAAGAGAGATTTCTCCTTCTTCCTCAGGACAGAGTTCTATCCCCTGAAAACCATATTGAACGCTAAGATTGATTACTTCCTTCACAGGCATCCCAGCAGGAAATGCCCAGTGGTTGATGCCCTTTTTCAACATTTTCACCTCCTTTAAAAGCTGTTTATCTTTGTATTGTTTAAAACATTGTAACACAAATCTACTTTACTCTTTCCGTTTCTTGTTTCCCTCTCCCTCGACGGGAGAGCTCTTATTTTTCCTTCGTTCTAACTCTCTCTCTTCAAACGAAAGCCTTCGAGAATAAAAAGAGGTAAATACCGCTCCTCCCATAAACCGTGATATAATAATGGAACTCTAATTTGAGGAGGGGGACAAACTTGAAAACAGAAATTCGGTTTTTAAAACTTATTTTACTGTTAATATCTTGTGCTTTGCTTTTCTCGTCTTGTATAGGTTTAGAAAACGTAGAAAAGGTAAAATTCAATATCCTTGTAGAGGAAGAAGATGGTCCTAAGGAGGGATACCTTTTTCTTCAAATCGTCCCCAAAGGAGAAGATAAATTTCAGGGAACTATAAACTTTAAATTGGGAGACGAAGAACTTTCTAATACTTTCACTACCGGAAAAGATGACCTTCAAAATGTTCTCACCTCGATGATATTCTCCAACCCTTCTTTAGCCAGTATTTTAGGAGCCGCCTCTTCTGCCCAATTAATGCTTACCCTTATTACTATGGGTGGAGAACTAGAAGTAGGATCTACGATGAAAGAAAAAGACGAAGAAGGTAAAGAAACAGAAATCAGCATTGTTTCAAGTGAAATTCGTTTTGATAAAGAAGCCCTCTGGGTTGATATGAAAACCGATGGAGTTGTAGTTATACAAATGTTAGCCGAAAAAGAAACTTATTTTCCCTTCGTATTAGATATCAAAGATAAAGAACTACTCGAACCTGAGCAACAAAGAATTCACCTTGAAGCAGAAGAAATAATCTGGCAAAAATAAAGTTTAAACCAGCCTGAATCGGGAAAAGTCTCAACGCCACTTGTTGATGTAGAAAATAAACCCAAGTAGTGTTATAATACTTAAAATCGTTAGCGTTAACGGTGGGGATATGAATCCTAAAGAAAAAAAATCTTTCACTATCCAGGATATCGCCGAACTAACTGGTTTTTCCATCGGAACAGTGGACCGGGCTCTTCATCATCGAGAGGGAATTAAACCCGAAACCAGGGAAAAAATTTTAGAAGTAGCAGAACGAGTTGGTTATCGAACCAATCGAGTAGCTAGCGCTCTGAGTCGCAAAAAGCCCCTGGTTTTTGCTGCTGTCTTTCCTCGAGAACTCCACTACTTTTATGACGACGTACGTCGAGGTTTTCAGGATGCCATAGAAAGATTAAAAGATTTCCGGGTTGCCCCTCTCTACAAAGATATAGAAACTTTAGGAAGTGGCGAAGAAGAAGCTCTAAGCTCCCTCCTTTCCCAGGAAATATCAGGAGTAGTGTTTGCTCCCGGCCATTCCTGTAAGTTTAATAATCTCATCAATGACTTTGCTCAGCGAGGTATCCCCGTAGTAGCTGTTTCTACTGACGCTCCAGAAAGCAAAAGATTGACTACCATTTGTGTTAATCCCTACAAAAATGGTGAGTTAGCTGGAGAGCTGATGGCTAACTGGGTAAAAGGAGAAGTAGCTATCTTAATAGGCTCTCGAGAAATATATGACCACTATCAAAAGACAATAGGTTTCCAAGAAGCTTTAGCTCAGTTCCAGTCTTCACCTCAAGTAGTAGCAGTTTTAGAAAACCAGGAAAGTGAAAACAGAGCAGAAGAAAATACCAAAAAACTCTTAGAAAATTACCCTGAGCTTTCTGGTATTTACATCGCCACCGCTAATTCTGTAGGGGTCTGTCGTACTCTGGAAGAAAGTGGTCGGGCTAAAGAGATAAAAGTAATCGCTACCGACCTTTTCCCAGAAGTAGTCCACTATCTTAAAAAGGGGGTGATAAATGCCACTATTTTTCAGAATCCTTATCGGCAGGGTTTCGAGGCTACCATGTCTCTTTTTCAGTTTTTGGTGGAAGGGATGACTCCTCCGACTTATCTTTATTTAGAGCCGGTAATAGTGATGAGAAGTAATTTAGAATTTTATTTCCCAACTCATTAAGGAGGAAAAAAATGAAAAGGTTAGCTATAATAAGCATGCTTTTTATTGTTTTGGTTTTTGGTTTTTCTCTGGGGTATGCAACAGAATTAGCGGTTTGGTCTTCTCCAGATAATGCTGACGCCCTATTTGAATTAGCTCAAAATTTTATGCAGGCACACCCTGAGATACAGATTGAAGTCACTCCCCTTTCCTGGGAAGTTCTATATCCCCGCATCTTACAAGATATCACCGCTGGTGTAGGAACTTTCGATGTAGCCACCTGGGATTTAATGACCGCCGGCGCTATAGCTCCAGGGATGCTGGATTTAGAAGCTTTTGCTCAGGAACATCCTGATTTGGTAGATCCAGATTTTGATGATGATGATTTCATACCTACTGCCCGCTATGTCTATGGCTACTGGGGAGACAAAAGAATTGGTCACCCTTTTTACGGAGCAGCAATGTTCTTCTTTTATCGCCAGGACCTTTTCCAGGACAAAACTCTGCAAGAGAAATTTCAAGCTCAATACGGGAGAGAACTCCGAGTTCCAGAAACCTGGCAAGAAGCTAAAGAAGTAGCTCAATTTTTCACT
>JARRCQ010000034.1 GCA_029982105.1 Candidatus Atribacteria bacterium
AAACCTGAACTGAGTTAAAGGAAAGACTAAAAGATTAGGACGTTTTGAGGGTAAAACTAGCTCGATGAAAAAAGCAATAGTTTTTCTAAAACCTGGAGAAAGAATAAAAGCCTTTGATATTACTTAAAAAGGAGAGAATGGTATGGCTAATTTGAAAGAATACAGGCCGGTTACACCAGGCCGAAGACATATGACGGGCTATACTTTTGAAGAAATCACTCCTGGTGGGCCAGAAAAATCTCTTTTAAAACCGCTGAAAAATAAGGCTGGAAGAGATAACCGGGGGAGAATTTCGGTAAGACACCAAGGAGGAGGACATAAGAGAAAATATCGGTGCATTGATTTTAAAAGAGATAAATTTGGTATCTCGGCTAAAGTGGAGAGGATTGAGTATGACCCCAATCGTTCTGCTCGTATCGCTCTTTTAAAATATGCAGATGGAGAAAAACGGTATATCATTGCTCCCCTGGGAGTTGCAGTAGGAGATGTTTTGATGAGCGGAGCAGAAGCCGAAGTTCGCCCGGGCAATGCCTTACCTCTTAGAAATATACCGGTAGGTACTTTCATTCATAACATAGAACTTAAAAGAGGTAAGGGTGGGCAGTTGGCAAGAGCAGCGGGTGCCTATGCTCAATTAATGGCTAAAGAAGGAATCTATGCTCAGGTTCGACTTTCTTCTGGAGAGGTACGCCTGGTTCATATGGATTGCTTAGCCACTATAGGTCAGGTGGGCAATATTGACCACGAAAATGTGGTAATTGGTAAAGCAGGAAGAAGCAGATGGTTAGGCATTAGACCCACAGTGCGAGGAGTGGCTATGAACCCCATTGACCATCCTCATGGTGGAGGAGAAGGAAAAGCCCACGGAGGAAGACACTCAGTTACTCCTTGGGGAGTGCCTACTAAAGGCTTTAAGACCAGGAAGAATAAAAAGACAGATAAGTGGATTGTTAAGAGGAGGAAATAGTAATGGGTAGGTCTACAAAAAAAGGCCCTTATATAGATGCTCGGTTGCGAGGAAGAATTGATGAGCTCAATCGCAAAGGAGAAAAAAGAGTAGTCAAAACCTGGTGCCGGGCTTGTGTGATAATTCCTGAAATGGTAGGACATACGATTGCTGTCCACAATGGAAAAAAACACATTCCTGTTTATATTACTGAGCAGATGGTAGGACATAGATTGGGAGAGTTTGCTCCTACTCGAACCTTTAAGGGACACGGCAATCCTACAGAGCGTTCTACGGCGTTGAAGTAAGGGAGGATTGGGTATGGAAGTTAAGGCAACAGCAAAGTATTTGAGTATTTCACCTCGTAAAGCCAGACAGGCAGTGGATTTAATTCGGGGGAAATCAGCGCAAGAGGCTCTGGCTACTTTGCAATTTATTCCTAAGAAGTCAGCCAGGATGGTATATAAGGTTTTAAAGTCTGCAGTGGCTAATGCTGAGAATAATTATGATATGGATGTAGACCAGTTAATAGTATCTCAGGCTTTTGTGGATCAGGGGCCGACTTTAAAACGGGTGCGTCCTCGAGCTATGGGTAGAGGATATCTAATCAGAAAAAGAACCTCTCATATTACGGTGGCAGTTGCGGAAAAGGAGGAATAGTAATTGGGGCAAAAAGTAAATCCAATTGGTTTACGGTTAGGAATCGTTAAAGATTGGCAGTCGCGATGGTATGCAGAAAATAAATTTAAAGATTATCTGATAGAAGACTTACAAATTCGTCAAGAAGTTAAGAATAGATTTTATCGCTCTGGTATTTCTCAAGTGCAAGTGGAGCGATTAGCTAATCAGATAAAAATAATTGTTAAAACTTCTCGACCTGGTATCGTTATTGGCAGAAAAGGTAGTGAAGTAGAGAAACTTCGTCAAGATATCCAAAGTTTGACTGGGAATCAAAACATCCAAATTTCAGTAGAAGAAGTATCTATTCCTGAACTTGATGCTCAATTGGTAGCTGAAAATGTTGCTTCTCAGATAGAGCGGAGAGTTTCTTATCGGCGGGCTATGAAGCAAGCTATTACTCGAGCTTTGAGGATGGGAGCTCAAGGGATAAAAATATCCTGTTCTGGGCGTTTAGCCGGAGCAGAAATTGCTCGGGAAGAATGGTATCGTGAAGGTCGTCTTCCTCTCCATACTTTACGGGCAGATATAGATTATGGTTTTGCTGAATCTCTTACTACTTATGGAAAAATTGGAGTAAAAGTGTGGATATTCAAAGGAGAGGTGATTTCTCCTGGGGAATTGTTGGAAGTAAAAGATGTTTCTTCCCGGAAAAATGAAGGAGTAAGTTATGAGGAGGTAGCAGAAGACCATGCTGATGCCTAATAAAGTTAAATATAGAAAACAACATCGGGGAAGAATGAAAGGGTTAGCTTCTCGGGGCAACAGCGTTGATTTTGGAGATTTTGGCTTACAGGCTTTAGAGCCAGCTTGGATTACTAACCCTCAAATTGAAGCGGCTCGAGTGACCCTTTCTCGTCATATGAAGAAAGGAAAAATATGGATTCGTATCTTTCCTGATAAGCCCTATACTAAAAAGCCCACGGAAACCAGGATGGGAAAAGGGAAAGGACCAGTAGAAGGATGGGTAGCAGTAGTAAAACCGGGAAGGATTCTATTTGAGATAGGAGGAGTAGATAGAGACACAGCGCGAGAGGCTCTCCGGTTAGCTTCTCATAAGTTGCCAATTAAGACCAGGGTGGTGGAAAGAAGCATTGATTAGGGGTGAGAGATATGAAAGCTTCAGATCTTCGTAATTTGACTGATGAAGAATTAAATCAGAGGTTTAAAGATTTACGTACCGAACTTTTCAATTTACGTTTTCAAAGTATTACCGGTCAATTAGGTAATCCTAAGAGGATAAATGTGGTTAAAAAAGATATCGCTCGAGTGAAAACGATTTTGAGAGAAAGAGAATTGTCTAAAGAAAAGCAGGGGGTCAGGTGAATGGGAGCAAGAAAAAGATTGGTCGGTGAAGTGGTTGGCGATGCTATGGATAAAACGGTGATGGTGAAAGTGGTGAGAATTTCCGAGCATCCTCTTTATGGAAAGAAGGTTAAAAAAGCTCGCCGATTAGCCGTTCATGATGAAAATAAAATTAGCGCAGTGGGAGACCGGGTTGTGATTGAAGAGACCAGACCTTTAAGCAAAACTAAAAGATGGCGAGTGGTTACGGTATTGGAAAAAGCCAAGATAAAGGGAGGAGAAGAAATTGATTCAGCCGAGAACTATGCTTGAGGTCGCTGACAATACTGGAGCTAAGAAAATAATGTGTATTCGAGTGATGGGTGGTTCTAATCGCCGTTATGCCAGCATTGGAGATGTGATTATTGCTGCGGTGAAGGAAGCCGAACCTCACTCTAACGTGAAAAAGGGAGAAGTGGTAAGAGCAGTAGTGGTTAGGACTAAAAAAGAGGTCGGAAGAGGAGACGGTAGTTTTGTCCGTTTTGACGATAATGCTGCTGTTTTAGTTACCAACCAGGATGTACCTCGAGGAACTCGAATTTTTGGTCCGGTGGGAAGAGAATTGAGAGACCGCAATTTTTTGCGAATTATCTCCCTGGCTCCTGAGGTAGTATGAGGAAGGTGGTTAAGATGGAAAAGCAAGAAGAAAGAGTTAGTGTAGTTATAAAAAAAGGTGATGTAGTGGAAGTGGTGCGGGGTAGGAACAGGGGAAAACGAGGGAAGGTTTTGAGAGTTTTTCCCGGAAAAGGAGAAGCAGTAGTAGAGGGAGTTAATATGGTTAAAAAACATGCTCGTCCTACCCAGGATAACCCCCAAGGGGGAATAATGACCAGAGAAAATCCGATAAAAATATCTAATTTAAGATTGGTTTGTAGTCGCTGTAACCAACTTACTAAAATTCGGAGAGCTAAAGTAGCTGAATCTCATTTTCGGGTCAGAGTATGTAAAAAATGTGGAGAAATAATAGATAAGGTGTAGCAAGGGGGCCTGTAGCTGTGTCTATCACTAAAGAAAGATACCAGAAAGAAGTAGTTCCTCGTTTAATTGAGAACTTTGGGTATCAAAATGTTATGCAAGTTCCCAAAGTAGAAAAAATAGTTATTAATGTGGGAGTAGGAGATGCTACTCAAAATGCTCGTTACCTCGACTTAGCGGTAGAGGAGTTAACTCTTATTACCGGGCAAAAGCCATTGGTAACTCGGGCTAAGAAGTCTATATCTAATTTTAAACTACGTCGAGGAGCATCCATTGGCTGTAAAGTTACTTTGAGAAGAAATTCGATGTACGAGTTTATGGATCGGTTTTTGAATATATCCGTAGCTCGTATCCGCGATTTTAGAGGATTTCCGGATAGTTCTTTTGATGGGAGAGGGAACTGTACTATTGGTATCAAAGAACAGTTGATTTTCCCAGAGATTAGTTATGATAAAGTAGAACGAGTTAGAGGTATGAATATTACTTTTGTAACTACTGCTTCCACTGATGAAGAAGCTAAGGCTTTGTTGGAAGCATTAGGCTTACCATTTAGGAAATAGAGGAGGTTTGTTGATGGCTCGTAAATCTAAAGTAGAAAGAGAGAAAAAAGATTTGAAATTTAAAGTTCGTTATAGAAATAGATGTAGTTTGTGTGGAAGACCTCGGGGTTACTTGCGGGATTTTGGGCTGTGCAGAATTTGTTTTCGTAATTTAGCAGGTAAAGGTGAAATACCGGGAGTAACCAAGTCAAGTTGGTAAAGGAGGAAAAATATAGTGGCTCATACAGATCCCATTGCCGATATGTTGACGAGGATAAGGAATGCCTTAAAAGCAGGAGAAAATACAGTTAAGGTTCCTGTTTCTCGGCCTAAAATTGAAATAGCTCGAATCCTTAAAGAGGAAGGCTATATTAACGATTATAAAGTTCTTGCTCCGGAAGGCGGAAAAAGTGATTTAATTATCGAGCTAAAATATGGTCCTAATCGGGAAAGAGTAATCAATGGTTTAAAAAGGATAAGCAAACCAGGATTGAGAGTATATGCCAAGAAAAATGAGATACCTGTACTTTTAGGGGGGATGGGCACCGTAGTAGTTTCTACCTCGCAAGGGGTGATGACGGGGAAAGAAGCGAAAAAAGTAGGTGTAGGCGGAGAAATTATTTGCTACATTTGGTGAAGGAGGATTAGGCATGTCTCGTATAGGAAAGAAACCGATAATGATCCCAGATGGTGTAAGTGTAGAAATTAATAACCATAAAATAGTGGTTAAAGGTCCTCTGGGCACCTTAGAAAGAGAGATTCATCCTCGAATGAGGATAAAAAAAGAGGAGAATGTTATTGAGGTAACCAGAGAGGGAGAAGATAAATTAGACCGTTCTCTTCATGGCTTGACTCGGACGCTGGTAGCTAACATGGTAGAGGGAGTATCTCGAGGTTTTGAGAAAGCCCTGGAGATTAATGGATTAGGCTATCGAGCTCAAAAGAAAGGACAAAATTTAGTTCTTAATCTGGGATTTTCTCATCCCGTAGAAATAGAGCCTCCCTCTGGCGTTACCTTTGAGGTGGAGGGTCAGGTAGTGAGAGTAAAAGGTGCCGATAAGGAAAAAGTAGGTCAAGTAGCGGCTAACATCAGGAAGTTGAAAGAGGTAGAGCCCTATCATGGCACAGGAATTAAGTATGTGGGCGAAGTTATAAGGAGAAAACAGGGTAAAGCAGTGGCCAAATGAAGGGAGAGTTTTATTATGTCAGTAGAGGAAAAAAGAGCAAAGAGAGATAAAAGACATAGAAGGATACGAAAAAAAGTACGGGGGAGTATGGAGTGTCCTCGCCTTGCTGTTTTCCGTAGCCTCAGACATATATATGGACAGATTATTGACGACGATGAAGGTAAAACTTTGGTAGCTGTCTCTTCTCTTTCTGCCGAAATTAAAGGAAAGAGCGGTTCTAAGGCGGAGGTGGCTAAAGAGGTGGGAAAACTACTGGCTCAGAAGGCCCAGGAAAAGGGAATAGAGAGTGTGGTTTTCGACCGGGGAGGATATAAATATCATGGTCGAGTTAAGGCTTTAGCCGAAGGAGCCAGAGAAGGTGGATTGCGATTTTAAGTGGATGGAGGTTAAAAGATGAAGCGAGTAAAGCCAGAAGGTTTAGAGCTTAAAGAGAGATTAATAGGAGTAAGTCGAGTAAGTAAAGTGGCTAAGGGAGGTAAGCGTTTTGGTTTTCGAGCTGTGGTGGCAGTGGGAAATGGAGAAGGAGTGGTAGGCGTTGGAACCGGTAAAGCTAAAGAAGTCCCGGATGCGGTAAGAAAAGCCACTGATAAAGCTCGGAAATCTTTAATTCAATTCCCGATGAGAGGTACTACCATTACTCATGAGTTGGTAGGAAAAGCTGGAGCCAGCCGAGTGGTTTTGAGACCTGCTGCTCCAGGAACGGGAGTCATTGCTGGTGGAGCAGTGAGGGCCGTTTTGGAAGTAGCAGGACTAAAGGATGTGCTAACTAAATCTTTAGGAAGCAACAACCCTGTAAATTTGGCTCGAGCTACTATGCGAGGTCTCATGGATTTAAAAGACCCCCGAGAAGTGGCTCGATTACGAGGAAAAGAAGTGAAAGACTTCTTTACTGTATCTCGCTAAAGGAGAGAAAAAAATGGGAGATAAGCTACTGAAAATTACTCTAAAGAAAAGTCCCATTGGTAGGCCGGAGTCTCACAAAAAAACAGTCAGAGCTTTAGGCCTCCGTAAATTAAATCAGACTGTATGTCATAAAGACTCTTCCTCCTTAAGAGGTATGATTAACAAAGTGAGTTATCTTTTAGAAGTAGAAACCGTAGAGGAAGGAGAAAAATAGTATGGGAGTTAACAAATTAAAGCCTCAAGATGGCTCTTTTCATTATCCCAAGAGAGTAGGTCGAGGTATAGGTTCAGGTCATGGAAAAACCAGCGGGCGAGGCCATACCGGACAAAAATCTCGCTCGGGCAGTGGAATTCCTCCTTACTTTGAAGGAGGGCAAATGCCTTTGGTGCGTCGTATTCCTAAAAGGGGTTTCCAGAGCCAGAATAAAGAAGAATGGCAGATAATTAATATAGAGGTCCTCAATCGTTTTGCAGAAGGAGAAGAAGTAACCAAGGAGCTTCTGCAAAAAGCAGGCTTAATTAAAAATGCGGAACTTCCAGTTAAAGTTTTAGCTCAGGGAAAACTGGATAAAAAGTTAATAGTGAAAGCTGATGCTTTTTCTCTTTCGGCTAAAGAGAAAATTGAAGAAAAAGGCGGAAGAGCAGAGGTAGTATGAAATGTGGGAATCTCTGCTAAAATTATTCCGAATACCAGACCTAAAAAGGAGAGTGCTTTTTACTATCCTTATGTTGGTGGTTTTTCGCATTGGTGCCCATATTCCTGTTCCAGGAATTGACCCGGGAGCGTTAGCTAATGTTTTTTCTCAGGGAGGCATTTTAGGTTTTCTGGATATGTTTGCTGGTGGTGCCTTGAGTAACTTCTCTATTTTAGCCCTGGGTATTGTTCCCTATATTAACGCTTCTATTATTATTCAGCTTTTAACAGCAGTTATTCCTCGATTAGGGGAACTAAGTAAGAGCGGAGAAGAAGGAAGAGATAAAATTGCCCAGTATACCAGGTGGTTTGCTATCCTGTTGGCTTTAGTACAAGGGTTTGGAATAACCTCTTGGATTGAGGGTATGGGAGTTGTTCTTTACCCGGGCTGGGGATACAGGATAACTGTTCTTCTTACTCTTACTGCAGGAACCATGTTTTTAATGTGGCTGGGAGAATTGGTTTCTGATTTTGGAATAGGTAATGGTACCTCTCTGATCATTTTTGCCGGTATCGTAGCTCGGTTACTTCCTCAAATGGTGAGAACTTTTTCTCTGATTGGAGTAGGGGAAATTAATCTTTTATATTTTATTTTAGCTTTGGTTATGAATGTGGTGGTTATTGCTCTGGTAGTAGCTTTTCAAGAAGCACAAAGGAGAATCCCGGTTCAGTATGCTAAAAGAGTGGTAGGAAGAAGAATGTATGGAGGTCAGAGCACCCATATACCTATTAGAGTGGTGCAAGGAGGAGTGCTTCCTATTATCTTTGCTTCTTCTATTCTTCTTTTCCCTGCTACTTTAGCTCAGTTTTTCCAGGGGTCAGAAATTATGAACAGCATATCTAACGCTCTTGCTCCTAATTCTCCTTTATATCTTTCTCTTTATGCAGCTTTAATCATATTTTTCACTTACTTTTATACTGCGGTTTCTTTTAATCCTATGGACTTAGCTGATAATATGCAGAAGTATGGTGGTTTTATTCCGGGAATAAGACCGGGAAGGCCTACGGTCGAGTACTTAGACCGCACTCTTTCCCGTATTACTCTGTGGGGAGCTCTGTTTTTAACTTTTGTTGCCATAGTTCCCAACATCATAACCGATGTCACTAGAGTTACCACTTTTTATTTTGGGGGAACGGCAATCATCATTATGGTGGGCGTGGCCATCGAAACAGTGAGACAACTGGAAGCTCAATTACTCATGAGGCATTACGAAGGTTTTATTCGTAAATAAGAAAGGAGAAAGGGAAATTGCGTGTAGTTTTACTGGGACCTCCAGGAGCAGGTAAAGGAACACAGGCTAAAATGATGGAGAAGGACTTAGGAATTAATACCTTGTCTACTGGTGATATAATTCGCCTGGCCATAAAAAACCAGACTCCTTGGGGTAAAAAAGCTGAAGAATTTGTTACAAGCGGTAGATTAGTTCCTGATGATGTGGTAATAGGTATAGTCAGAGAGAAAATTGACCAGGATAACCTGTGGTCGGGTTTTATTCTGGATGGTTTCCCCCGCACTATAAAGCAAGCAGAAGCTTTGGAAGAAATGCTCCAAGAAAAAGGGTTGTCTTTAGATGTGGTTCTCTATTTCGCAGTGGATAAGGAAGAAGTAATAAAGAGACTTTCTTCTCGGCGAGTTTGTGAAAATTGCCAGACTCCTTATAATCTTCTTTCTAATCCTCCTCGCCAAGATGAAATTTGTGACCGATGCGGAGGGAAGCTGGTGCAAAGAGACGATGATAAACCGGAGGTAATCCGTAAACGGCTGGAAACTTATGAACAAGAGACCAAGCCTTTAATTGATTTTTATGAAAAGCGGAACTTATTGCAAATTATCCCATCCAGCGCTCCTATAGAAGAAGTATATAATAGAGTCAAAGAAGTTTTAAAGGAAGTGACGGCTAAGCAGTGAGTAAGTTAGTAAACGAGGATGAAGTAGAAAAAATTGTCCAGAGCGGAAAAATTTTAGCTGAAGTTATCCGGGAAATAAAAAAGTTGATAATTCCGGGAGTCAAGACTTCTTTTCTGGATGAAGTAGCTACAAACTTAATAAGGAGTCATAAAGCTCGGCCAGCTTTTTTAGACTATAAAGGTTATCCGGCTTCTATTTGTGTTTCTATTAATGAGCAGGTGGTACATGGTATTCCGGGAGAACGGATAATCAAAAGGGGAGACTTGGTGAGTGTGGATATAGGGGTGGAGTTTCAAGGATTTTATACCGATGCTGCTTTTAGCGTAGTAGCAGGTGACAATAATCCTGTGGCTCAGAGGCTAATAGAAGTGACAGAAAAATCTCTATATGAGGGAATAAAAAGAGCTTTGCCGGGTAATAGGATTGGTGATATATCTCACGCCGTTCAGGAAACTATTGAGTCTGCAGGTTTCTCCGTGGTGAGAGATTTTGTGGGGCATGGTGTAGGCCGAGCCCTACACGAAGCACCTCAAATACCCAATTTTGGAAAGAAAGGTCGGGGAGAAATCATTGAAGAGGGGGTAGTTTTGGCTATTGAACCTATGGCTAATGAAAAAGGATATCAGGTGGAAATACTGGACGATGATTGGACAGTGATAACTAAAGATGGTGGCCTATCCGCTCATTTTGAGCATACCGTTTGGGTTACTAAGGAAGGGCCGGTAATTTTAACTCGTGGTGAGGATGAAGAGTAATAATGGGTAAAGAAGATATTATCGAAGTAAAGGGAACGGTATTAGAATCTTTACCTAATGCTATGTTTAAAGTAGAATTGGAAACGGGTAAAGTGATATTAGCTCATATTTCAGGTAAAATGAGGATGCATTATATTAGAATTCTTCCTGGTGATAAGGTCGCCGTAGAAATATCGAAATATGACCCTACTAAAGGGCGAATTGTGTATCGGCATAAGTGAATAGTGAGTGAGGAGGTAAGAAAATGAAAGTTAGTGCTTCAGTGAAGCCAAGATGTGAAAAGTGTAAAGTGATACGTCGACGGGGAAGAGTAATGGTGGTTTGTTCTAATCCCCGCCATAAACAAAGACAGGGTTAGGAGGTTCTTTATGGCCAGAATTGCGGGAATTGATTTACCCA
>JARRCQ010000035.1 GCA_029982105.1 Candidatus Atribacteria bacterium
TTCAGTAGTCTTTTGCTTTTATTTTTTTGTTTATTTGTTCTTTGCCTTTTGGGGGTTATAAGGGGGGTTACCCCTTTATAGTTTATTATTATGTATTAGGCAAGCTCACGATGACGGTCAATTATAATGAGTTTTGCGGTTAACTATAATGTTTCAGAAAAGTCTGATTGGTTGGCCAGAGAGCAAGATTTTTGATGAAGGCTTACAATAGGGCTCTATTTTTTGACAGAGGGGAGAGGTATTTGTTATAATTTAGGCGATTTTAAAATAGAGGTGAGAGAAAGCTATGAAAAAAGGAATTCATCCTGAATATAAAGAAACTCGAGTAATTTGTGCCTGTGGCAATACTTTTGTCACTCGTTCCACCAAATTTCCGGAGATAAAGGTGGAGATTTGCTCTAAATGCCATCCTTTCTTTACCGGACAACAAAAGTTAATAGATACAGCAGGAAGAGTAGAGAAATTCCGTAATAGATACGGAGATAATTATTAATTTTCACCTCTCAGGTAGCTATAAAGCTACCTGATTTTCCTCAACTATGAAAGTAACTCTTTTGAATTACACACCCGACCCAGAGATTACCATTGCTTTAGCTGCTCGCACTTGTTATAGCAGCAAGATTCCTCTCACTATTTCTCGAGAGCGAGCGCAACACTTAATCAGGCAACTTACCGAGCGAGGTCATGAGTCAGTGTTAGAGCATGCTTCTTTTACTTTTTCTATTGAAGGCATATCGAGGGTGACTTCTCATCAGTTGGTGAGACACCGTCTGGCTTCTTACTCCCAGCAGAGCCAGCGTTATGTCTCTATGGAGGAAGCTAATTTTATAATGCCTCCTTCTGTAGCTGGTAGTTCTGAAGCTCAAGAAGTATTTCTGAAAGCTATAGAGGAAAATAAAAAAGTTTACCAAGAATTGGTGAAGCTGGGAATACCTCAGGAAGATGCTCGTTATATGATGGCACAGGGCGTAGCTACCAATCTGGTTTTGTCGGCTAATGCTCGAGAACTGTTGCACATTTTTAGCTTGCGCTTGTGTAATAGAGCTCAGTGGGAGATTAGGGAGTTAGCTCTGCAAATGTTAGAATTAGTAAAAGATTTAGCTCCGTCCGTTTTTGAGTGGGCGGGACCTCCTTGCGTGGAGGGAAATTGTCGAGAGGGAGAAAACAGCTGTGGAAAACCCTGGAAAAGAAGAGAAAAATAAAATGAAATTCGATGTAGGAGGGCAGGCCCTCATTGAGGGGGTGATGATGCGCAGCCCTTCCCGTTTGGCTATGGCAGTGCGCAAACCTAACGGTGAAATTGTGGTAGAAGTAAAGGAAGAGAAGCCTATTACTCGCAAGTATCCCTTTCTTTCTTTGCCTATTATCAGAGGGGTGGCAAGTTTAATTGACTCTTTGGTGGTGGGTATAAAATCTCTTTCTTATTCTGCTTCTTTAGCCCTCGAGGAAGAAGAAGAGAAATTAAGCAGTATGGATATCGGGATTTCTATCCTTCTGGCTCTGGGCATTTTTGCCGGTTTGTTTGTAGCTTTGCCTACTTTTCTTTCCTCTTTGGTTGACCAGTTTATATCTTCTACCTTTGCTTATAACTTAGTAGAGGGATTAATTCGTATAGGGATATTTTTAGTTTATTTATTGTTAATATCCCAGATGAAAGATATCAAACGAGTGTTTCAATATCATGGAGCGGAGCATAAAGCTATTTTTACTTGGGAAAATGGCGAGGAGCTTACTCCGAAAAATGCTCGAAAATTTACCACTCTTCATCCTCGCTGTGGAACCAACTGGCTAATTATAGTATTAATAATCAGTATATTTATTTTCTCTTTTTTAGGTAGACCGGGGTTGGTTATGAGGATAGTGAGCCGGCTGTTGCTTATTCCGTTAGTAGCGGGTTTGGCTTATGAGGCCATCAAAATTTTGTCTCGGCATCAAGATAATCGCTTGGCTTATATTTTAACTTTGCCCGGTTTACTTCTGCAGCGTATCACCACTCAGGAACCAGATGATAGCCAGTTAGAAGTAGCTTTTGCTGCTTTGAAAGGTAGTTTAGGGGAGGATTATTATGTGGCGGGAGAAAACCAAGGAAATAGTTAGGGAATACGAAAACTTAACTCAAAAAATAGCCGACCCTCAATTGATGAAGGACATGGCTACTTATCGAAAATTAACTCAAGCTTTATCTGAAATAGAGCCTATAGTAAAAAAATATGAAGAATATGAGAAAAAGGAGAAAGAGTTAGAAGAAAACCGGGAGCTTCTCCATGAAGAAAACGACCCCGAGCTTCGGGCTCTTTTAGAAGAAGAGATAGAAAAGTTAAAGGTCTCTCTTCAGGAAACAGAAGAAGAAATCAAAATGATGCTTGTTCCTCGAGACCCGCGAGATGAGAAAAGCACTTTGGTGGAGATTCGAGCTGGAACAGGGGGAGAAGAAGCAGCTCTGTTTGTAGCTGACCTTTTCCGGATGTATAGCCGCTATGCCGAGTGCAATGGGTGGAAAATAGAAATAATGAGCTCTAACCCTACGGAGCTGGGAGGGTTTAAAGAAATCATATTTGCTGTAGAGGGGAAAGGAGCCTACAGTAAATTTAAATTTGAAAGTGGAGTACATCGAGTGCAGAGAGTCCCGGTGACTGAAGCGGGAGGACGGATTCACACTTCTACAGCTACTGTGGCAGTGCTCCCTGAAGCTGATGAGGTAGATGTAGAGATTAAGCCCGAGGATATCCGGGTAGATGTGTATCGCTCCTCAGGACCGGGGGGACAAAGTGTCAACACCACCGATTCTGCGGTGCGAGTTACCCATATCCCTACCGGAATGGTGGTCACTTGTCAGGATGAAAAATCCCAGCATAAAAATAAAGCTAAAGCGTTGAGGATTCTGCGCAGCCGTCTACTGGAAATGGAAAGAGAAAGCCAGAAAGAAGAAATAGACCAGGAAAGAAGAACCCAAATTGGTAGCGGTGAGCGAAGTGAAAGAATTCGAACTTATAACTTCCCCCAAAATCGAGTTACCGACCATCGGATTAATTTAACCCTGTATCGCTTAGAATCAATTTTGGAAGGGGATTTAGACGAGATAGTCGAGGCTTTGGCGGCAGAAGAAAAAACGAGAACTTTAGAAAAAGTGAGTTAGATGCCCTCGGTTAAAGAGGTATGGCAAGAGCTAATAAAAGATTTTAAAAAACACTCTTTTTCTTCTCCTCCCCGAGAGGCTCGGTTGCTTTTATCTTCAGTCTTGGAAGTAGAGCCTTCTCGGCTTTATCTTTTTTGGGATGAAGAGTTCCCCGAGGAGAAATCAGCTCGCCTAGAGGCTTTCTTAAAAGAACGCCTACAGGGTGTTCCCCTTCAATATCTCGCTGGAAAATGGGATTTTTTTTCTCTTACCTTTCGATTAAGACGAGGGGTGTTTATTCCCCGCTTAGATACGGAAGGTTGGGTAGAGGAGGCTATTACTTATCTTCGTTCTCTCCCGGGAGAGCAGATAACAATTTGTGATATGTGCTGCGGGAGTGGAGTGATTGGCTTAACTTGTGCTTTCTGGGTGGATAATCTATATTTATATGGAGCGGATATTTCTCCGCAAGCGGTGGAATTATCGCAAGAAAATGCTCATCTTTTAGGGTTAGATAAAAAAAGCACTTTTCTTCTTTCTGACCTTTTTTCTGCTTTTCCCGCTCTTCAATTTGATGCTATTCTTTCTAACCCCCCTTACATTAAAAATAGTGATTGGGATTCTCTTCCTCCAGAAATTAGACTCTATGAGCCTCGAGAGGCACTTCTTGCGGGAGAGGAAGGGTTGGATATAATAGAGAGGATTTTGAAAGAGGGAGAGCCTTTCTTGAAGGAGGGAGGGCTATTTTTCTTAGAACATGACCCGGAAGAGAGGGAAGCTATTCAAAAATTAGCCGATACTCTTTCTCTGGAATATCTACGTTCTATTCCAGACCTTACTGGAAACGAGAGAGCCAGCGTAATTCGAAAAAGGAGGAGCAACAATGAAAATACTCATAGGTAGTGATCACGGAGGTTTTGAACTAAAAGAAGACCTTAAAGTTTTTATCCAGGAGTTGGGGCATGAAGTAAAAGATTACGGAACTTATGATACTCAATCTTGTGATTACCCCGATGTAGCTTTTCAAGTGGCAGAAGATGTAGTAAAAGGAGTAGGGGACAGAGGGATTTTAGTTTGTGGAACGGGCATCGGTATGTCTATTGCTGCCAATAAAGTGAAGGGAATAAGAGCTTCTCTGTGCCATGATACTTTTTCCGCCCGTTTTGCTCGGGAACATAATGATGCTAACATTCTCACCTTAGGTGGTAGAGTAATAGGGAAAGGTTTGGCTCGGGAAATCGTTCGAGTGTGGTTAGAAGCTGACTTTGCCGGAGAAAGACACGCCCGCCGGTTGAATAAAATAGGGGAATACGAGGAAAATGAGAGATAGGCCAGATTGGGATACTTACTTTATATCCATTGCTCATCTCGTGAGCACTCGTTCTACTTGCTTGCGCCGTCAAGTGGGAGCAGTTATGGTGAGAGATAAGCAAATTTTAACCACGGGATATAATGGAGTGCCTCAGGGGATAACTCACTGCACCCCGGAGAGCTGCTTGCGCAGCTTAAAAAATATTCCTTCTGGCCAACAACAAGAATTGTGCCGAGGGTTGCACGCTGAGCAAAATGCTATAATCCAGGCTGCTCTGCACGGAGTGAGTACTAAAGGTGCTACTCTTTATTGCACTCACAAACCTTGCATTTTGTGTGCTAAAATGTTAATTAATGCTGGAGTGGTGAGGGTGGTTTATCAAAACTTTTATCCCGACCCTTTGGCTGATGAAATGTTAGAAGAAGCAGGGATAGAAATGTGTATTTGGGAGGGACAGGTGATAGCTTATTGAAAAATATTTTATTTTTTAGCGTTCTATCCTTGGTTTTAGCTTTAGTTATGGTCCCTTTTGTCATCCGATTCAGTGAAAGGAAAAAATGGTTAGATATACCGGATGGAAAAAGGAAAATTCATACCAAACCTATTCCGCGCCTGGGGGGAGTGGCTTTGTTTCTATCCTTCTTTTTAGCCGTTCTTTTCCTCTCTCTTTTCACTGATTTTTCTTTCCCCTTTTATATCTTGGGAGGAGGAGTGATATTTCTCACTGGTTTAGTGGATGACTTTATGTCTTTACCTCCCTGGGGAAAACTTCTCGGACAAATATTAGGGGCTCTTATTCTTATTAGGGGAGGAGTGACCATTCAGTTTCTCACCCTTCCCTGGAATGAGATGGTTTACTTAGGAAATTGGAGTTATCCCTTGACTCTCCTTTGGATAGTAGGGATAACTAATGCTTTAAACTTAATCGATGGTTTAGATGGATTGTCTACCGGTATAGGGGCTATTGCTTCTTTTACTCTGGGGATAATTGCCTGGCAAGAGGGGAGAATAGAGCCGGCGATTTTATCTTTTCTTTTGGTAGGTGCTACCGTAGGGTTTTTATTCTACAATTTTCCTCCAGCTAAAATTTTTCTGGGTGATAGTGGCGCTCTCTTTTTAGGGGGAATGTTAGCTACTATATCGGTGCAGGGAGCGGTAAAAAGTGCTGCAGCTTTTACTTTGGCTGTGCCTATCTTGATTTTAGGAGTTCCTATTCTGGATACTTTCTTTGCCATTATTCGGAGAAGCAAAAATCACTTGCCCGTGTCTTGCGCTGACCGAGGTCACCTTCATCACCGCCTCTTAGAGAGAGGTTACTCCCCTCGAGGAGTGGTGATTTTATTTTATGGAATAAGTGCTCTTTTGGGGGTCATAGCTATTATCGTTAATACTTTCATCCGCAACGATACTTATTCTCTCCTCCTTATCCTCCTTCTTTTTGCTATTTTCTGGGAGTGGGGGAAGAACCTGGGAGTATTGGATGTCCCTAAAGGAGAAAAAACTATTGAAAAAAGTTAAAACTTTTTTTGTTCTGGGTACTCGCCCGGAAGTGGTCAAGTTAGCTCCAGTTATTCTTTCTCTTTCCCGAGAAAAAGAGTTGGAAACTAAAATCGTAAACACTGGTCAACATCGGGATATGGCTCGCTATTTTCTTCAACTTTTTGAACTTTCTCCTCACTATGACTTAGATGTTATGACGGAAAAACAATCTCTTTTTTATCTTACTTCCCAGATTGTAAAAGGATTGGAAGAAATATTTTTAAAAGATAGGCCTGATGTAGTTGTGGTACAAGGAGACACAACCAGCGCTTTTTGTGGAGCTCTGGCTGCTTTCTATAACCAAATAAGCTGCGCTCATGTGGAAGCGGGATTGCGCACCGGTAGGAAGTATAGTCCTTTTCCTGAAGAAATGAACCGGGTTTTGATTAGTAGACTTGCTGATTTGCACTTTGCTCCCACTCCTCACTCTCGAGAAAATCTTTTGAGAGAAGGGATAGAGAGAGAAAAAATCTATGTTACTGGGAACACCATTGTGGATGCCCTTTTTCAGGTTTTAGAGAGAGACTTACCTTTTCAAAATGAAATTCTGTTGCAAGAAATAGGAAAAAGGGGAAATCTACCCATAATAACAGTCACTGCTCATCGCCGGGAGAACTGGGAAGAAGGGATAGAAGAAATAGCGAGGGCTTTGCGAGACTTGGGAGAAAAGTTTCCGGAGATAAAAATTTTCTTTCCTCTTCATCCCAATCCAGTGGTGAGAAGTAAAATTATCCCTGTTTTATCTGCTACCCCTCAAGTTTTTCTTTTGGAGCCACTTGATTATTTTGATTTTGTCCAACTTCTTTTTCACAGCACTCTTTTAATCAGTGATTCCGGAGGAGTGCAAGAAGAAGCCACCGCTCTGGGAGTGCCGGTTTTAATCACTCGTGACTTTACTGAAAGACCGGAAGTAATAGAAGCAGGTTTAGGAAAGTTAGTGGGTTGTGATAGAGATAAAATCGTTTTTGAAGCAAGCAAACTCCTCGAGGAGGAGAGAGAAAGAAAAAGTCGATCGGTTTTTGGTGACGGAAAAGCTTCTTCCCGAATTACCCAGATTTTGCGACGCTTCTCGGGGCTGGATTCTTCTCCGGTAGAGGAATTTATCCCCGAATGACTATAGTATCCCCCAAAATTGGTTAAACTGTCGAAAGCTTAAAAAAAGAGTAAATTACATCAGAAGTCAAAAACTCAAGGTCGTTACGCTGGGGGTTTCTCCCAGCGTACTGGTGGATATTTTCCACCAGTGGTATTTGTTTGCTTTTTAATTTTTTCGTTCTTTCTTTATTCTTTGGGGATTATAAGGGGGTTTACCCCCTTATTGTTCCGTCTATTTTGTCTTTAAGTCTTACGCCGTAGGCCGTATTTTGCGGTTAACTATATTTTTTTTCCTTTTTGAACTGTTTCTTTAGCCCGTAGACGAGCTAAAGAGCGAAGAAGAGCAGCCTGGGCTCGAGCAAAATCAGCTTCGGGAAGTTTTTGTTTTAACCTTTGTCGAGCTCGTTCCAGCGCCTCTTGGGCTCTGGTAGCATCAATTTCTGAAGCCTTTTCTGCTGCTTCGGTTAAAATGGTAACCACCTGGGGAGAGATTTCTATTACTCCTCCACTTATAGCGAAATAATATTCCTCTCCCTTTTCATCAGTATATTTTAGAACTCCGGGCACCAGCTCAGCTAAAGAAGAGATGTGACCAGGTAAAACTCCTCTTTTCCCATCTGGGCATTCACACACCAAAGACCTGACTCTGGGAATATTAATAGTTTTCTCTGGAGTTATGATATGTAATTCGAATGTTCTCATTTTTTCAGCAATTCCTGAGCTTTAGCTTCAGCTTGGTCAATAGTTCCCACCATGTAAAAAGCTTGTTCTGGCCACTCGTCACCTTTGCCACTGATAATCGTTTCTACTCCCCGAAGAGTTTCTTCTAAAGGCACAAATACCCCTGGGATACCGGTAAAATTCTCAGCGGCAAAGAAAGGTTGAGTGAGAAAACGCTGTAACCTCCGGGCTCGGTTAACCACCAATTTATCTTCTTCTGATAGTTCTTCCATTCCCAAGATGGCAATGATATCTTGTAATTCTAAATAGTGAGCAATAATCCTTTTTACTTCTTGAGCCAGTTGCCAGTGTTTTTCTCCCACAATGGAAGGGTCGAGAGCTCGAGAACTGGATTGAATAGGTTCTACAGCAGGGTAAAACCCTTGCTCGAATAATCGACGAGAAAGAACAGTAATGGAATCAAGATGAGAAAAAGTAGTGGCCGGGGCAGGGTCGGTAAGATCGTCAGCCGGGACATAAATAGCTTGGACAGAGGTGATAGAACCATTAGTTGTAGAAGTTATTCTTTCTTCTACCATTCCCACTTCTTCAGCTAAAGTAGGTTGATAGCCTACGGCGGATGGGATTCTTCCCAAAAGAGCAGAAACCTCTGCTCCCGCCTGCACATAGCGAAATATATTATCGATGAAAAGTAAAACATCTTGAGAAAGAACATCACGGAAAAACTCGGCCATAGTAAGAGCAGTGAGCGCTACCCGGAACCGGGCTCCGGGTGGCTCATTCATCTGCCCGAAAACTAGGGCAGTGTGACTGAGTACGCCACTGGCTTCCATCTGCAGCCAGAGTTCATTTCCTTCCCTTACTCTTTCTCCTACTCCAGCAAAAACTGATACCCCCCGGTGAGTGGTGGCAGTACGGTTAATCAGCTCCATTATGAGCACTGTTTTTCCTACTCCTGCTCCTCCAAAAAGACCAGTTTTGCCCCCTCGGAGATAAGGGCAAAGTAAGTCTATTATTTTTATCCCGGTTTCGAATATCTGGGCAGAAGCAATACGCTCCACGAGCGGTGGGGCGGGACGATGAATAGAATTTTTAGCGGTAGTGCGGATAGGGCCTTTGCCATCTATTACCTCGCCTAAGACATTGAACATTCTTCCTAAGGTTTCTTTACCCACCGGGACTTTAATTGGCTCTCCAGTGTCATAAACCTCTATTCCCCGCTGTAAACCACTGGTGTCTTGAATG
Organism: Candidatus Atribacteria bacterium; assembly: GCA_029982105.1. Lineage (GTDB taxonomy): Bacteria > Atribacterota > Atribacteria > Atribacterales > Caldatribacteriaceae > Sordicultor. Next base: position 8,988 of record JARRCQ010000035.1, read on the forward strand.
GCAATACATCTTACTGTTCCTTCTCCTAAATGACTCTGCACTTCTAAAACCAGCGGCTCACTATTGTCCTCTTTAGTGTTTCTCTGAGGAACAAGGAGAGCGTTATAAATAGCAGGTGCTTCTCGCACCGAAAATTTCACATCCACTACTTGGCCAATTATTTCTTCTACTATACCCTTGTTCATTATGACCTCCTGAGGGAGTTGAAACCCTCTATTTTTCACCTCATTCCCGCTTTAAGAGAAGGCTACTCCTTAGTAGGGAATAGTTCTTCCCTTAGCAGGACCGATTTCTAAGTCAGTATATATTTTTATAACTAATCATATAATTATAGCAAAAGATAAAAATTTCTACCTTTTTATAGTTTACTGTAAAATCCATTATAACACCCCTCTATTTAGTGCTTTGCTTGCTATTATTGCGGCAACTCCCCTCTCGTCAAGTGCAAGCCTCGCCAGCAACCTTACGGCAGACTATAGGGGGGTTTTCTCCTTATATCTGGGCAAACTCCTGTGTTATAACATTTCCGTGGGGATGCTATTGGTCAGGTTATTTTCCGTTACCGTCCATGGCAGTAATGTCCATTAAGTGATTTTATGCTCAGCAGTGGAGAATCAATGGATTTCATAATTGCAGAAATAAGTACTCATGGCCAAGGAAAGCTTTACCCTCTAAAGGTCAGAGAGAAAAGAATATCGGTTCTTTTTCTTCACCATGCTTTAGAGAGGACAATGAAATGGCACCTCACTGAGGAGATGACCATAGACTTTACTCTTTCCGGAGGAAGTAATGAGGGACATAAAGGAAGATATATCGCTCATAGGAGATATGATGATTACCACCTGATAAGGGTTGTCTACGAGTATGATAGAGAAACACCTGTTCTGATAACTGTTTATTTCCTTTATTCAGAGCATCATTTTAAAAGGGGAAAATTTTTGAGGGTAAAATATTCAAAGAAAGCTGACATACTATTAATGGAATTTAGAGAAGGCAATCCGGTGGATTCAATAGACCTGACAGAAGGAGTTATTTTGCACCTCGATGAAAAAGGTCTGCCCCTGAAAATAGAAATTCTGGATGCTTCTATAGTATCCCGCAAAACCTGATATAATTGCTAAAGTTTACTAAAAACCCCAAAAGCGAGATCGCCACGCTGGGATGTTTTTTTCCCAGCGTTATAATTTTTAGTCTTTTCCATCTACTTTGCCTTTTTTCTTACGTCGTAGGCTGCCTGCTCTTCACGATGACAGAAAAGGGGGAGTGATAGAAACATTCAGGGATGACTTCTCTTTCCGTCATTCCCGAGTGCTTTAATCGGGAATCTGTCTTCTTCGTCATGCCTTAAATTTAGCGAGGTATC
>JARRCQ010000036.1 GCA_029982105.1 Candidatus Atribacteria bacterium
TTTAGCACTATCTAACTTGCCTTTTTAATTTTTAAGGCTTAATAAAAAAGAGAGATCGCCACGGGAAGCGACAATACGACCCTCGCGATGACAAAATGGAAGATAACAATTTAGGGTTTGTGGTTAATCATAAATAGTGTCCAGAAAGCAATTGTGGGACATGATGAGCTCAATTGGGGGAATTGACCTTAATATAGTGGCAGCCGAAGCATGAAATCCATAAGCAGGCGGGAATTGATTCGTCGCTTAAGGGCATTAGTTTTACAGGTCCCTTTGTGGGTGGTCGCCACTCTTTCATGTGCCGTGGTCAGTTAAAGTTGCGAATACCCAATCCCCACAAAGGGGATATAAGTATTTCACTGCTTAAAGAAATTTTAAGACAAGCAGGGATTTCGGAAAATGAATGGGATAATACAAGCTGAAAAATCACCCTATCCCATTTTCTATAAATAGCGGTCATAGATGCTATTCATCTCAGCTAAGACTTTCTCCAAGGAATAGTCTTGAATCTTTTCTTGCCCTGCTGCTCCCATAGCCTTTCGCAACTCCCGGTCTAAAATAAGTCTCTCTAAAGCCTTGGTTAGCCCCGGAATATCTCCCAGCTCCACCAAAAACCCGGTGCGCCCATCTTCTACTAAGTCGCGATTGCCCCGCACATCACTGGCCACCACCGGCAGCCCCATAGCCATAGCTTCCATAATGCACTTTGGCAAGCCTTCGTGCCGAGAAACCAGGGCGGCAATATCTGTTTCTTTGAGAATCTGGGGCACATCCCGACGATAGCCTAAGAAATAAACCCGGGGTATTTGCTCTTTCTCAACTCTTTTTTGCAAGGTTTCCATTCTTTCGCCTTTGCCTACCAATAGTAGGTGCGCACTATTACACCTTTTGGTAAGCTCTCGCCAGGCATTAAGGAGAAAATCATGGTTCTTCCTTTCAATAAACTCTGCTACACAGGTGACCACTACATCATCCTGGCCAATTCTCAGCTCCTCCCGGATATTTCTATCACCCGCCGGGGGGTCAGAATATGGTGATAGGTCTACCCCCACCCCAGGCACATAAAATAAGTTCTCCTCTGGCTTAAAGCCTAATCGCTGAGCATTTTCAAAATCCTCACCGTTCATAACGATAAGGCCATCTGTCCAGCGGGAGGCGATGCGCTCTGCAGTATAATAGATGAGCCAGTTACGCCTCGGAGCACCCCGGTAAAAATGAAAGCCATGAGCAGTGTAAAGAACTTTCCCCTGATAGGTAACCCGGGATAGCAATCTCCCCAAGAAGGCTGCCACCGGTGTATGGACATGGATGAGGTCGAAATGCTGTTCCTTTAATAAAGCTCTTAGCCTAAGGAAAGCTTGAAAGTTAGCAGGGCTATACGGAGAACGGGCAAAAGGAATCTCCCAGCAGGTAACACCTATCTTTTCTACATCTTCCCTCCGCCCCTCGGAAGATGAGGCCGCAGCATGAACCTCGTAACCTTTCTCCTGCAACATCTTCATAAAAGGGATATGAAAAGCTGCTAAGTGAGTATAAACTGAAGCGATAAAAAGCACTTTACCGCTGTCCTGGTGAGGGATGTTATTTTCCTTCTCTTCGCTTTGCAAACTACGAACTACCACTTACCCAATCCCCTTCCGCTGCAGGAGCTCATAGTAAAATTCTCACCACCAGCCGGAAATAAATTCTCGAAAGAAAAGGTAGCCTGTTCTTTTTTCTTCTTGAAAATCGGAAATGATAAAAGATGACCCCCGGTTTTCAATGCCAACCCGTTAAACTCACATACGAAGTTACTGCTCCACCAACCCATACTATCAAAGCAATCCCTGCATAGACGAGAAACCGCCCTGGGTTTCTCTGTTTTATAGCTTTGTCTATATACGGAGCCGTTCCAATAAAGGAGAGGACATAGACAATTGCGCGAAATCTTGTTTCAACTGACCCAGAATAGGCAAAAGAATAAACTCCCAAGAAAATAACCAATGGCATAAATATACTTAAATATCTTAACCAGTAAGAAGGACCTTGTAAAATAGCTAATATCAATATGGGAAGGTATAACCACCACGCAAATGCTCCTAGCACAATAAGTATGTTGCCCATAGAAGTTGTGACTTGAAACGCTTCCCAGCCGAAAATTGCGCGAATAGGACCAGGACCAATTAAAAAACGAGGGATAGCTAAAATAATATCCATTGGTGTAACTCCAACCAATCCTCCTGCCCTCCTTGCATAGTCTATCAATACAGAGAAATCTTGAATTGCTGCTTGATAAGAGGCCAAAAGCCACACGATTAAAACTAAGCTCAGTGCTAAAGTGCCAAAAAATAGCGATTTTGATATTTTTAATCCTAACTCTTTCTTAAAAAGAAGTTCGACAATCGTAGCCCCAATAATGCCAAACGCCCAATAAGATCCCCAAGGTCTTATTAATCCTAACGCCCAGACACAGACAAGACCAACCAATAAAATGCCTGAAACTCTGAGGAACACAGGGGCATGATGTTCTTTAGACAAAAAAAACCCCATTCCAGTAATCAGTGCGAGTGTAAGAAATAGAAACAATGTATCCTTGAGATTACGTACTACCATCCAGGTGACGATTCCGTTTGTCCCAGCTAACATTATTATAAAATAAGCAACTCTTTTTGAAATGCCCCACGACTGCAATATGTAAAAGCTAAAAGCTAAGCTGATAAGCAGCAACCCTATATTGGCAAGCTTCACCCACACTACAGAGTCACCAGGACTGGTATGAAGCACAAACGTCCCAAATGCAACATAACCTGGGGTTAAAGTATCTGCTGGTGGCCACCATTTACCAGCTTCAATGGTTGAGTGCATCGCTTCATAATAGTATCGGGCATCGCTTCCATAAGTGCCGTCAGGACTAATGGCTACAAGTTCCAGTTGGACGAGCAAAAGCCAGAATATTGACCACATTGCAACCCAAAACAGAGCACGCCAAACCATTGGACGCCAAGATTTAGTCAATAATCTGACAATAAAGACTAAAAGGAGTCCCTCTAAAAACAAAACAAGCATCTATCTATCTCCCTTACGACACTCTGTAAAATGATCTGGGCACAGCTCTTGGTATGCTTTCCGCAATTTCTCGCACTGTTGACCAAAAGAGTACTGTGTCTCATATAACAAACGTGCTCGATGTCCCATCTCTTCGCGCTCCTCTGGATTACTTCTGATATAATTCATTGCCTGACTCAATTCTTGGACATCTCCATAAGTCACAGCAACTCCTATCCTTTCCTTTTCCACCAACTCACCAACTAACGTTTCCCTGCTCGTAATCAAGGGACAACCAAGCATCATTGCTTCGTATAGCTTATTAGGTGCAGCCAGCCTGTTATTCGATAGCTTTGGATCATATAAAGCAATGATCGCAACAGCATTGGCCTCAATCACCAAAGTGCGTTCATAAGGTATTTGCCCTAAGAATTGAATACCTGGTATCGTATCAGCTGCTTCTCTACAGTAACTCTCAAGGGGACCAAAACCGGCTAAAACAAGCTTCGCTCCGAGAGCTGAAGTAGCTTCAACTATCTGCGGAAGCCCTCGGTCTGAATGCAATACTCCAACGTATACGAAATAATCATTGTCTGCTGGTTTTCTCTCTACTAATTCTGAACGCTTGTAAATGTCCTCCGGAGTATTATAGATGACCAACCACTTTCGCGGAATGAATCCCACTTGCTGTAGCCGTTTTTCATGAGCCAATATTACCAGATCTGCCTTCCGACATGCCCAACGTTCAACCTTATCAAAGAAGGGCCTTAGACGTCCCACTTTTCTTGAGTCAGCATACCAATCAGCTATATCATAAATGACTTTACACTTGATAAAAACTCTCGCAATCAGCGCCGGTATAATTGTATCAAAATCATAAGCATGGATAACTTTAGGGCGTAGCTTAAGATGTAGAAATACTAATCCCAAATTCCAGCGAAAAAGTCCATACAGATTCCTTAACCCACCACCATATTGGCCTCTATAGCGCATCCGAATAATATCGAATGTTGTTGTTTTCTCTGCAGCTGGGTAGCGACCCTCTCTATCCCATCCTACAGCAAGACAGTGGAAGCCGGGATCTGCAATATATTTTGCTGTTCTTTCAAGACGAGGGAACGGGGCGATTGCATTTGCTGCTGTCAAAATTATATCATAAGCGTTTTTACTTTGCTGTGCTTCCAATAATTTAGAAATAGAAGCTTGGATAGCATCTAAGCGATCTTCCCAACTCCATACCTCGGTTTTAGGTTGCAACTTTATATCTGGTGAATAATCCTTGTACCACTCCTTGATAGTCTTGACTGCTTTCTCCAAAAAACCATTCAAAGGTACTGCTAATATCTGTTCCAATTTAATATCGGGTGACTTTTCTAAAAACCCTTTTAGAGAGCCATCATCTAATACTAAAACATACTTTCCCAAAGCCAATGCATCCTGAACAGTGTTGGTAAGGTTAGAACCCTCTTGAAATGACCAAATCATATCTGCAGAACCGATCATGTTTAAGGCTTGTCTATATTGTACTGCTCCGCAGAAAACAACTTTTTCTTTTACCCCCATCATTTCAGCTAAAGACAAAAGATAGGATTTGTCATTGCCATCACCAATAATAAAGAGCTTAAAATTATCAAAACCCGCGTCACATAAAGCTTTCGCTAATGCCAATGCACGATCCACCCGCTTATGAGCAACAAGCCTAGTAGACATAACGAAAAGGAGTTCGTTATCTTCTAATCCCAAGTCAGATTTTGCACACGCTTGGACAGTGCTCAGTTCTCCTAAATCTACCCCATTAGGCACAAACAAAATCTTTTCATGATGATGCCCTAGTTGCTTCAAAACATCTAATCCTCTGGTTCCATCATCAGTCATAATAACCAGGTCGGCTTTCATCCGAGTGGAAATCAAATCTAAAGGGAGCTTCAAAAAGGTTTTCCAAGTACCATATCGCTGCAAGTAGAAATGCAACACTGTTCCTTGAAAGCTGGTAATGCAGGGAGCCTTAAGTAGTTTGCTAACCGCCTTAGCCGGTAAAACACCACCTCGCTCATAACCCCACACTGCACGTACAGACTTAAGTGTTCGACGGTTAAGCAATGTATGTATAATTACTATTACAGAAAAATATAGTGCAACGGGTAATCCTGTGAACCATTGATTAGCTTCATCATTTCGATAATCCAAAACTTGCTCAACATCCCTGTTGTGTGGGAAGACGTTTCGGTGACGAACCAGGAAAGGTTTTAAAAGTTGTTTAAAGAAGTTCAGAAAAAATGGCTTGCGAAAGGTCCTAATTACCATATTTTCAGGATAATTTACAGGTAGCTCTACACCTAATAGCCAAATTTCAATTTGAGAACCACGAGCGCATAAGCCGCTTAGAGTACGCCGAATGCTTTGATTGCCTGCTTGTAGAAAAGGCGCTCCAGTAATGACTAGTAATCTCTCTTTTTGCTCATCCATTTCACAACAATCCTTTCTATATACAACGCGTCCTCAACTTTTCCACTATCCGTTGCAGTATAATACCTAAATCGTCCCGCTGAAAAAAACGACCTTTATCTAGTGGCTTTCAGCTCTGGATGGCTACACCCTGCAACATCATTAGCTAACGCTAGGCACAACGATCCTCACAGGTCCAAATCTTTAGGTAAGTTATAAGATAGATTATTGTAAACAATAATTTCACTACCAATAATAAACTGCCCTATCAAATTAGTGCCGATGAAACCAGCGCCATTTGTCATAAGCAATTTTTATTCTTAATCATTATTCATACTTCATACTCATTTTTCTGAGCTCGCTATTGACTTTATGATCTTTTCAGCAGCTTTTCCATCACCGTAAGGATAACCATCCAGGCCCCCTGAGGCCTGAAGACTCTCACGAATCCCCGCTGAGACTCGCTCTTTTGACGTAGGAGGAATTACACGATTCCACCCCAGATCTACTAACTCTACCCATTCTGTTTCTTCTCGCAGGGTAAGGCAAGGTACACGGTAAAAAAATGCCTCCTTTTGCACTCCACCAGAATCTGTGGCAATGAGTCGGGCGTTTTTCTCCAGCATCACCATATCCAGATAACCTACTGGCTCAATCAAGGAAATATTCCTAACCACCTTATCATAAAGACCTGTCTGCACCAATGCCGCACGGGTCCGGGGGTGGAGCGGTAAAACTACCTTTATTTCCTGAGCGACTTCAGCAAAGCCCTCAAATATGGCACAGAGGCGCTGAGGGTCGTCAGTATTTTCTGCCCGGTGGATGGTGGCGAGGATATACTCTTTGGGTCTTAACTCCAGCCGATTTAAAATTTGGCTTTGACGCTCAGCTTTTTTGCCATAATAAAGTGCTGCGTCATACATCACATCCCCTACCAGGTGGATTCGTTCTTCAGAAATTCCCTCCCGCCGCAGATTCTCCACCGCCGTTTGGGTGGGCGCAAACAAAACGTCTGAGGCATGGTCAGTAAGCACCCGGTTGATTTCTTCTGGCATACAGCGGTTAAAAGAACGCAATCCTGCCTCGATATGTGCAACCAAGATATGAAGTTTCACAGCCGCAAGAGCTCCCGCTAAAGTGGAGTTTGTGTCACCATAGACCAGCACCCAGTCGGGTTTTTCCTTGAATAACACTTCTTCAATGGCTTCTAACATTCTGCCCGTCTGAGCACCATGGGTGGCAGAGCCGATACCTAAATTATAATCTGGCCGGGGGATTTCGAGCTCTTCAAAGAAAACCTCAGACATATTAGCATCATAATGCTGCCCGGTATGCACTAAAACTTCCCTAACCCCTTGAGTTTTCCGCAGCACTCGGGACACCGCCGCAGCTTTAATAAACTGTGGCCGAGCGCCAACTATCGATACTATTTTCATTATATCAAAATCGCTCCATTCAAGACATACATAATTTTACAACCACACAAAGTACAACACAAGCAAATAGTTAACACTGTGCGAAACAAAGATACGCACATCATTTATAACCTCATATTTCTTTTTCTTAACTCCTCACCACCAATAACCAAAATAAATATCACGCACTTAAAATGTATTTTAAAAGATTTCAGGGAGTTTTAGGAGCTTGTTCTTTAGGTTTTACTATTCTCCCCAGTTCACCCAAAACCAAACCAAATATATACCTTACCTCATTATTATAAATTACCAACATAAAAATCAAGCCACAAAAGGCAGAAAGTATTTGCCAAACGGTATTTCTTACAAAGGTATTAATAAAAGCAACAACCACAAAAATCAATGTAGCAGAAAAAAACTTATCCAGATGATAATTCACTTTATACAATCTCTTTGAAATAAAAGTCCTCATGCAAAAGAAAACAATATAAGATAAGCCCGTCGAAAAGGCTGCCCCCCTTGCTCCATATAGCGGAACAAGCAGTATATTTCCAAAAATATTAAATCCTGCAGAAACAGTTGCTATCAACATATGCCAGTAAGTCTTCTTCTTAAAATTTATACCAACAACTGTCACCTCTGAAACTGTATACATAATAGGCATTAAAATAAGAAAGGAGCTAATTCCTGCAGCCTGCCTATATGAGCTTTCTAAAAGTAGAAATATGGCATCTTTAAAAACTAATATCAACATCCCAAATATAAACATAACAGCAGCAATAAACAATGACGTCTTTTCAAAAATTCCGGTACTTTCGGGCTCTTTTTCATAACTTTCATAAGAAACAGGAACCCAGAAAGTAGTAAAACCGGCCTGAATCAAGCTCATAACTGCAACAACTTTGAAAGCAGCAGAATATAGACCTATTTCTGTAAAATCACAGTAATTTCTCAAAGCCAATCTATCTATTGATTGAAAGAGCCAGGTTATAAGAAAAGTAGGAACAAAAGGAAGTCCATATTTAATAATTGCTTTTATTGAACTAAAATCAATTTTAATCTTTCCAAACCACATATCTTTCTCAAAGTAAATCGCCAATAGTGCAGAAACAACATGAGAAAAAAACAGGCCTACAATAACAGCATAAAAAGTCCTTGAAACAAATAAAGCATATAAAATTGTAAAAGCAGCATTTATAATTCCATTAACAACCCTCAAAGCTGAAAAGGCTATCCCTCTTTTTTTCATTCTAACGGTTAGTGTCGCAAATCTTTCTAAAGCACCTATCAAAACAGTAATGCCAAGTAAAAATACAGGAAGAAAATGTGTATAATCTCCAAAAAGAATAAAAGATAATTCCTTCCAAAAGATACCTATCCCAATAAAGACTACAAGCCCCACAGATAAACTTGGCAACAAAGATTCCCAAAGTAGATTCCTTCTATCGTCTGCCGGCCTTTCATAGAACATCCTTACAAAGCTTTGGTCTGCTCCAAGAAGAGCTATGGTTAAAAGTAAATTAAAAGCCAAGGTAAACATTGAAGCTTTACCAAACTCTTCGGGGATTATAAGCCAGGTTACTATGGGGGTTGTGATGAAAGAAATCAAAGCAGCAATCCATTGCCCTATTGAAAACTGGAAAAAAGACTTAATAAAGTCTCTCTCTCTTGCCATTCTATACTCCAAAATCACTTAAAGCCTCTTTATACACATTTACTTCTTTCTCTACTATACTCTCCCAAAAATATTCCAAAGCCTTCTTTCTAAGATAATTTGCGTCAATAGGGTTTTCTAACAAGTTAATAACAGCTTCCGCAAATCTTCTCTCAAAATTTTCTCCCTCTTCAACAACAATACCCCCATCTCCAATAGCTTCAGGTATACCCCCGTTACTGCTTCCAACAACTGGAACACCACAAGCTTGTGCCTCATTCACTACTGTTGGAAATCCTTCATTCCTACTTGGCAGCATCATAACATCCATTGCATTCATATAATAGGCTACTCTATCTTGAGAAACTTGCCCAACAAATTTTACTCTCAAATTTCTTCTCTTACATTCACTTTCAATCTCTTTTTTTAACTCTCCATCTCCAACAACCAAAAAATCGATGTCATAAACTGATGATATATTCTCAAATATTTCAGGAAATTTATCGGCCCTCTTGACTCTTTTCAATCCGCCAACAAAACCAACCACCTTTTTACTGAGATTCAGCTCTTTTTTTATCTTTTCTTTATCCAAAGGCTTAAAGATTCCGGGTTCAATTCCATTAGGAATAACAACAGCGTTATTTCCAGAATAACCATATAACCTTGCCTTATTCAACAAAGCATTACTCACAAATATCACTTTGTTCGCTTTTTCTAAAACTTTGTTATAAAGCTCCTTTGCATAAGGCATTGCTAAGTTTATATCACTCCCATGGCAGGTGACTACGTATGAAATCCTTAAATCCTCAGATAATACTTTTGCTACCAACCCCGCTGGAGGATTATACATTCCATGAGCATGTATAATATCGAATTTTTCCTTTTCAGTCTCTTTGTATATTTGACTTGCAAGTTCCTCTATGTATTTAGAATAATTCTTTCTTTTAAAAACCTTATCAAAAAAGATATCAAGCAAATTTCTATTAAAACTCACATAATTGTATTTTATGCCATTAATGTCACAATATGAGTCACGAATTACTGTACCTTTTCTTCTGAGAACACCTCTTAAAATTTTCACTCCAAGAGTATCTTTCGAAATTATTCCGTAGGCTTCAAAAGCTGTATCAAAAGTTTTCAAAGCCTTCAATCTATTAGTTATAAAAATGCCGCTCGTTTGGTTTTCGGAATATGGAAATAAATTGGTTATGAATAATACTTTCACCAGTTATATCAGCTCCATAAGATAAAAAGGGGGAATATCATAAGCCCTCTTTCTCTTCCATCAGGTTACCTATCTCCCCCACCACCTTCTCCTGTATCTCCTCTCCTATCCCGGGCCAGATGGGGAGGCTTAAGACCTCATTTGCCACTCCTTCAGCCACAGGTAACGTGGGAGATTTTTCCCTATAAATGGGTAATTGGTGCACCGGCACGGGATAATAAATCATCGTGCCTATACCTCGCTCGGTAAGACATTCTTTTAGCTCATCTCGCCGCCCACCCAAGACCCGGATGGTATATTGGTGGTAGACATGCTTTCCTCTATGGTCTTCAAAAGGCGTAACAATGCCAGGTATATCTTTTAAGAGCTCACGATAGCGCTGAGCTGCTTCTCTTCTTCCCTCAATAGCTTCATTTATATGGGTGAGTTTTACTCTTAAAATTGCGGCCTGGATTTCATCCAGACGGGAGTTATAGCCCACAGTCTCATTATAATATTTCTTTTTAGCTCCGTGGACGCGGAGCTTTCTCGCAATTTCTGCCATATTATCATCGTCGGTGGTTATCAATCCTC
>JARRCQ010000037.1 GCA_029982105.1 Candidatus Atribacteria bacterium
TTAAAAATTACCCCCTCTCAGGTCAAGTCTTTAGAAGGAGTTAAGATAGGTTTTAAAGTTAAAAATACCGGTAGCCGAGCGGGAGACGAAGTAGTACAATTATATATTCATGATCGGGTAGCTTCAGTGGAGCGGCCGGTAAAGGAACTCAAAGGATTTAAACGTCTCACTCTCCAGGCCGGTGAAGAAAGGGAAATTATTTTTACTCTCTTTCCCGAGCAATTAGCTTTTTACGATGAGTTTATGAGGCTCATAGTGGAGCCAGGAGTTTTTGAAGTTATGGTAGGCAGCTCTTCAGAAGATATTCGGCTTTCAGGAGAATTCGAGGTGGTAAAAGAAAAAGTCATCACCAAGTATAGAAAATTCAGTAGTGAAGTTATAGTATCCAGCAAAATTGGTTAAATTGTTAAAACTTTAAAAAGCAAATTATATCGGAAGCTTAAAAATGGGAAATGGTCATACAGCAAGGGATACTATAACTTCCTTAGTTTTTTCAGGTTTTTATTTTCTTAGGGGGTTATGAAGGGGCTTTTTCCCTCTCTATTCGGGATTATGAGGGAGTTTACCCCACTGAGAGATGTTTTTTCCTCAGTAGTCTTTTGTTTTTAAGTCTTTCTTTTCCCTTTGCTTTTTGGGGGGTTTATAAGGGAGCAAACCCTCCTTATTGTTCTTTTAAAGTTTGCGCCGCAGACTGTATTGCGGTTAATTATAATAAAATAGGAGGAAACTCATGAAATTTCAAGGTTTACACCATGCAGCCATCAAAACCAACGACTTAGATAAAACTCTCGATTTTTATTGCGGTATATTAGGGCTGAAGGTAGAGGAGCGATTTTATGATGCAGGAGAAGAATCGGATATTGTTTTCCTCTCTTTGGGAAACACTCAGCTGGAGGTCATCGCTCCTCATCGGCCAGAAGAAAAAGACATCACTTTTTCTCCCTGTTTTCATCTGGCTTTGGCTACTTCTAATGTAGAAGAAACCTATGAAGAGCTAAGGAACAGGGGAATAAAATTCACTCTCCCTCCCACCCAAAGTGGAGGGTTCAGGTACGCCTATTTTTCTGGACCAATGGGAGAGACTTTAGAAATAGTGGAAAGAATTAGTTAGGAAGCTCTTTTTTAATAAAAGAGAGAAGAGCTTCTCTTTCTGCCTCTGGAATTTTCTCTCCCTCTATGGTCATACCGTAGCGAGGAGAGAGAGGAATCTGATGGATGGGGGTGGGGTCATATCCACCCCACCCCGCAATATGTGACCACCTTTTCCCTAAAATCTCGCTGAACCACGCCCTCACGCCATAGCGAGAGTAGATCTCTTCTGCTATTACTTCCAGTTTCTCTTCTCTAGAAAGTCCTTTTATCTTTTCCTCTATTTGCTCAATCCACTTCTCAAACTCGTAAGTCTCTTTCACCTTTTTCAATCCTCTGTAAATATTCTTCTACCTTAGGTTTTATTCCATCTTTAAGGCTGGATAAATGCTCTTGGATGACTTTTTCTCCTATCTCTTTAGTCTGAGGAGAAGCATAATCTTCCAGATATTCTTTAAAAGTCAAAATGGCATTAGGGATGCAGAAATAGTGGATATTACCTTTTTTAGCTATTTCCATAAAGTGCTCCCCGGTTCTTCCACAACGATAATCGGCAGTGCAAAAAGAAGTGATATACCCCATTTGGGCCAACTCCCTAATTACCTCGTCTAAAGAACGGGGGTCTCCAATTTGAAATTGTTGACGCTCCAATTCTTGCTCACTCCGGCTATCACTATAGGCTCCAATACCAATACGAGTGGAGGCATCAATCTGGGTGCATCCTACCGGAATTACATCTCGTCGGACATAAGCTGGTTCTCGAGCAGTGAGTATCATCCCGGTGTAAGGCACCGAAAGCCGGATCACAGTAACCAGGCGCTTAAAATCTCGATCAGACACCCGGTATTTAGTTTCTTCCACCAAAGGAGTGTTCACTGCCGGCTCTAAGCGGGGGAAAGATATGGTATGAGGGCCAACTCCAGCAAAGTGTTTTTCTAAATCAATGGTGTGATAGAGAAGCCCCATCACTTCAAACTTCCAGTCGTATAATCCAAAGAGAGCTCCAATGGCTACATCATCAATGCCTGCTTCTTGAGCTCGATGGAGAGCATACAACCTCCATTGATAGTTGGATTTTATTCCTGAGGGGTGAAGCCGTCGATAAGTTTCATGGTGATAAGTTTCCTGGAAAACCTGGAAAGTCCCGATACCCACTTCTTTCAGAATTTTATACCGGGCTACATCCATAGGAGCGGCATTGACATTCACTCTTCTAATTTCTCCGTTCCCCACTTTAGTATCATAAATGGTTTGAATGGTGCTCGCAATATAGTCGGCATCAGAGAGAGGGTGTTCTCCGTAGACTACTATTAATCTTTTATGCCCCAAGGACACTAAAACCTCAGTTTCCCTCCTTACTTCTTCCAAAGTCAAACGATGTCTTTTTTGCAAATCATTCTCCCGACGAAAACCACAATACTGGCAATTGTTAACACAGAAATTACTGCAGTAAAGAGGAGCAAAAGTTACTATCCTATCCCCATAAACACTTCTTTTTATCTCTCCTCCTGCTCGGTACATCTCTTCCCATAGCTCTTCATCCTCTACATTTAATAATGTAGCAGTCTCTTCGGGCTCTAAACGTTTTAGAGATAGCGATTTGGCAATGATGTCCCGCACTTTTTGAGGCTCGGGGTTACAGTTTTTCTGCAACAGTTCTTCTATTTCTTCATCATTTATAAAGTCCCTTCCCCCCTCTAAGAACTTTTCATTTTCTTCTTCCTTAATGATGTTGTCCATCCATTCTTGAACTTTCATTGTTCTCGCCTTCCTTTCCCAAAAAAATAATGCCTGGCCCTACGGTTGAGGTAGAACCAGGCATTAAATATTTTCTACCCTTGGTTTCAGAAAGCTTTCCTCACCGCAGGTTCTCGAATCACTATTTATATAATATAACCAATCAAATACTAAATAAAATTCCCTAAAATGTCAAATAAAATTGAGGTTGTATACTGTCTTTATAGGCCCGCTACCCTTTTATTACTTTAATCACGAGCCTCACTCGGCAGTAGAGACCATAAACCAGCCCCGACCCCAGGGGCAAAGGGTCTCCTACAACCCCAAAATAAAAAAACACTTGACCTAGTCAAACACCCTCAATAAAATCAAGTGTTTGACTATTTTGTTTCTGTGGAGTATAGTTTTGGAAATTAATTTATGAAATTAAAGTGTAGTGCTGTCTAAATGGCCAATTATTACAACTCAAAAGCAACTGTGGATAAATCTACTTTGAAGAATTGCCAGCTCCTCCTGGAGAATCTACCCTATGGATTTGCCTATCATCAGGTAATTCTTGACTCTACTGGAGCATCCGTTGATTCTGTTTTGCTGGAAGTCAATGCAGCTTTCGAAACCCTGACCGGTCTGGGAAGAGAGTATATTCTGGGAAAGAGAGTAACGGAGGTCTTCCCCGGGATTGAAAAATCTGATTTTGACTGGATGGATATCTGTGATCGGGTAGCGCTTCAGGGGGAGACTATTCGTGTTGAGCATTTCTGCAGAGCACTTTCCCGCTTTTACGAAATAACTGCTTACAGCGACCAACCGGGTTACTTCGCAACCATAATCCGCGATGTTACCGAAGAAAAAGTATCGCACGAATTTCTGAAGCAGGAGAGAACTCAGCTTTTTTCTATCCTTGATAATATCGAAGAAATCGTTTATGTCTCGGATCCTTATACCTATGAGGTTCTCTATGCCAATCAATGGACCCAAAAGATGTTCGGGAAATCCTTGGTGAGAGGCCTCTGTTATCAGGAATTACAAAAATTTTCTTCTCCCTGCCCATTTTGTACGAATTCCATCATTTTACAAAATAAAGGGGAGCCATATAGTTGGGAGTATTATAATCCAGTATTGCGCCAACATTTCCTCGTTACCGATCGAATTATCCGTTGGCCAGATGACCGTGATGTCCGTTTGGAAATAGCTATCGACATTACCACTCAAAAAGAGGCCCAGATAAATCTTCAAAAGAGCGAGAAAAAGTGGCGAACCACCCTTCATTCTCTTGGTGAGGGGATGATTTCCACTGACACTGAGGGTCGAGTGGTATATATGAACCCTGTAGCAGAAGCGTTGACCGGATGGGTTCTTGAAGAGTCACGGGGTAAAATGCTAGAAGAAGTTTTTTATGTCGTCAACGCTCGTACTCGAGAGAGAATCCCCGACCCGGTAGGGCAGGTTCTGGAAAGCGGGATGCTCGGAAAACTTACTGGCGATATTTTGCTCATTTCAAAAGATGAGACCGAGCACTGGATTGCTGCTTCGGCCAGTCCTCTTTGTGACTCTCAAGGAAACCTTCAGGGAGTGGTAATGACTTTTCAAGACATAACGAGAGAACATCAATTGAAACAGGAACTTGAGAGACGTGAAAAACGCTATCAAACCATTCTTTACTCGGTTCAAGATATCATCTTTGCCTTAGACAAAACTCAGCGCTATACCGGGATTTATGGTCAAGGGCTAAAGCGATATCATTTAACCCCGGAAGATTTCCTGGACAAATACGTTTGGGATGTTTTCGGCAAAGAGAATTACCAGGTTTATCAAGAAGCCAGCAAAAAAGCTCTTCGGGGTGAATCAGTAGTATATGAAGGATGGTTTAAGTTAAATGGTGAGCGGAGATATTTTCAAACTTCTCTTTCTCCCGTCAAAAGTGAAGAAGGTTCCATTGAGGAGATAATAGGAACCGTCCATGACATCACAGACCTTAAACAGGCTGAGGAATGGCAGCAGAAATTATTGGATTCTATTCCCTATCCTGCTTCTCTTATCAATAGAGAGCGACGAATTCTGGCTCAAAATAAAGCTACAGAATCTGTAGCCGGGTCAAAAGTAGGAGACACATGCTGGTTTTCTTTCCATGGGATAGATACTCTCTCTGAATCTCAAAAATTAGAATTTAAAAAGAGTGGCATCATTCCTCCTGGCGCTCGCTGCCTTTACTGTAAAGCAGATGAAGCCTTGAGACGTCAGGAGACCATAGTGGAGGAAATAGAGCTCAAGGGAATAATTTTAGAGACTGGATGGGTGCCCCTGGATAGTGATATTTATCTTCATTACTCCATAGATATCACCAAGTATAAAGAGGTAGAACAAGAACTTCGGAAAGAGCGTGACTTGGCTCAGAAATACCTGGATACTGCCGACATCATTTTTCTCATCCTTAACCCTCAAGCTGAGGTAACCTTACTAAACCGAAAGGGCGTAGAAGTTCTAGGGTATACTAAAGAGGAATTAATGGGAAAGAATTGGATTGACACCTGTATCCCAGCTCGGATACAAGAGAAAATGAAAAGTATTTTTTCTCGATTGATAAGGGGAGAGGGCAAAGAGGAGAAATATGTCGAAAATCCGATTATAACCCGAAGCGGAGAAGAAAGATTGATTGCCTGGCACAACGCTTTATTGCAAGACGAAAAAGGTAATATTATAGCAGTTCTCAGTGCAGGCATTGATATTACTGAAAACCGAAAGATAGAGGAAGAGCTTAGACATCTCAATTTCCATGACAGATTGACCAGTCTGTACAACCGAAATTTTCTGGAAACAGAGATAAAAAGGTTAGACGCTACAGCGCAGCTCCCTGTAAGCGTTCTTATGGTGGATGTCAACGGACTAAAACTGGTCAATGATACTTATGGACACAGAAGTGGTGACGAACTTCTACGAGCTGCAGCAGAAGTCTTAAGAGCTTCCTGTCGGAAGCAAGATATTGTAGCTCGTTTTGGAGGTGATGAGTTTGTTATACTTTTACCAGAAACCTCTTGGAAAGAGGCTCAAGTAGTTTATCAAAGAATACGGGAAAAAGCAGAAAAAGTTTTGGTAGGGGAAGTTCCTCTTTCGTTAGCTTTAGGCTTCGCTACTAAAGAAAAGAAAGAAGAAAGCCTTATTGATGCCCTTAGGAAAGCTGAAGACGAAATGTATAAACAGAAACTGGCCGAAACCAAAAGTTCCCGCAGTGCCATTATAAATGCTTTACTTAAGACCTTAGAAACCAAAAGCTATGAAACCCGACTGCACACTCAGCGTATGCAAAAAGTAGGGTTGGCCATTGCTGAAACCCTCCAGCTTCCCGATACGGAAATAAACCGGCTGAAATTAGCTATTATGTTACACGATATTGGAAAGATATCCCTCCCAGAGGAAATTTTGAAAAAGTCAGGTCTTCTTCTTCCTGAAGAATGGGAACTGATGAAGAAGCATCCTGAATTTGGATACCGCATAGTTCGTGCCACACCAGAGTTTGCCCATGTGGCTGAAGAAGTTTGGTCACACCACGAGTGGTGGGATGGTAGTGGCTATCCTCGTAGATTAAAGAAAGAGGAAATACCTCTTTTAGCCCGGATTATTGCTCTTGCTGATGCATATGAAGTGATGCGTTATGGTCGACCTTATAACAAAGCAAGGTCTTTAGAGGAAATTATTGCCGAATTGAGACGAAATGCTGGTACTCAGTTTGACCCTAAACTAGTGGAGATTTTTACCCTTCTCATTCAGACCGTTTGTGACTTTTGAATGTGTTGTGACTAACTCCTCGTTTAATGTATTATTCAATTCAAGATTTTCTGACTTCTTTATTGATGTTCAACTTTTCTCTTAAGTATCTTCCAAATCTATAGTATCCCGCAAAACCTATTATAATTGCTATTCCTTGCAGAGAAGAAAAAAAGAGCTTGCCACAGAACTATAAGAGGTAAACCCCCTATCACCCCCTTTCTTTTTTGTCGCTCCTGAATGTCCCTATCAGGAATCCAAACTATAAGGGGTTTTTGTCCTCTTATAATCCCCCAAGAAAAAAGAACAATCTGCGAACAAAAAAGACTAAAAACGCAGAAGAACAAAAATCACTGAGGGAGATGTTTTTCTTCCCCAGTGGGTGTATTCTCTATCACCTTTTAGGATTACTATGCAATAATACCAGGGTAATAAAGAATGATGAGTATAAAGGAGAAGGATTTTACGACACCCTCGGATTTTCTTGACACGATTGAGAAAGGATGATATTCTGCTATTGAAGTGAGAAATAATTAAGGTAAGGGGAGGAGAGTTAATATGAAGTTTAACCGCACATTTTTTCTTTCCTGCATTTTATTTATCACTCTTTTGCTTTTAAGTAATCTGTCAATGTCTTTTGCTGCTGAGAAATTGAAAGTAGCTTTGTACCTCAATGGGAATCTGGGTGATAAGGCCTTCTTTGATTCAGCTGCCCGGGGAGTGAATCGGGCAATTGATGAGCTGGGAATCGAAGCAAAGATTATCGAAGGAGGTTTTGATCCTTCCCGTTGGGAGCCAGACCTCGAACAGCTGGCTCAGGGAGATTGGGACATAATTATTGCTGGCACCTGGCAACTTACCGAAATTGTTGAAAAAATTGCACCTACCCAACCAGAAAAGAAGTTTATAGCCTACGATACTACCGTCGATTATTCTAAAGGAAATTTGGAAAATGTATATTCTATTCTCTATATGCAAAATGAAGGATCTTTCTTAGTGGGAGCACTGGGAGCTTTATTGACCACTTCTTCAATCGAAGGTTTCAATTCAGAAAAGGTAATTGGTTTTATAGGGGGCATGGATATTCCAGTAATTAATGACTTTAAAGTAGGATATGTCCAAGGAGCCAAATATATAGATCCAGAAGTTGAAGTGTTAGTCTCATATGCGGGGTCATTTGGAGATCCGGCTAAAGGCAAAGAATTAGCTCTTGCCCAATATGATCAGGGAGCTGACATTGTCTTCAATGGGGCTGCAGAAACTGGTCTGGGGATATTCGATGCCGCAAAAGAAAGGAAAAAATATGCTATTGGGGTAGATTCTGACCAGTATTTGTTATTTAATGAAAGCGATCCAGAGAAAGCTTCATATATCATTACTTCTATGATGAAAAGGGTCGATAATTCACTATTCCGAGCAATCCAGCTTCATCTGGAAGGAAAGCTTCCCTACGGACA
This sequence comes from Candidatus Atribacteria bacterium, assembly GCA_029982105.1. Classification (GTDB taxonomy): domain Bacteria; phylum Atribacterota; class Atribacteria; order Atribacterales; family Caldatribacteriaceae; genus Sordicultor. The sequence continues at coordinate 8,046 of JARRCQ010000037.1, forward strand.
AGTGGAATCTCTGGGCTTTAAAGAAGGCGGAGTTGGCATTGCCGAAAACGAAAATTACCTGAAAATTGTTCCGGAAGAATTTCAAAAGAGGATTAAAGAAATTGAACAAAAAATCATTGACGGAGAAATTGTAGTAGAAACTGCATTCGGAAAATAATGAAAAAAGCCGAACCTCTCCGGTTCGGCTTTTTTGTATATATTCGAGAGCTTGAATTGATATGGGATCAATTTTAGAAATACACGACATAGAAAAAGTTTATCCCAATGGGGTTGTTGCCAACAGAGGAGTGAGCTTTTCGGTAGAAGAGCAATCTATCCATACTTTAGTTGGTGAAAATGGCGCTGGCAAGACCACTCTCATGAAGATTGTATTCGGGATGGAAAAGGCCCAGAGGGGAAGGATTGTTTTTCGAGGACAGGAAGTTCAGATTAAAAATTCGCTTGAAGCCATAAAACTTGGGATTGGGATGGTTCACCAGCACTTTATGCTGGCTCCGGAATTAACCGTGGCAGAAAACATGGTATTAGGTATGGAACCTCGAGCGAGGAAAATTTTCTTTGATAAACAACAGGCTTACCACATAACGGAAGAAATATCAAAACGATATGGACTGGCCATCTCTCCTGATAAATTAATTAAGGATTTGCCGGTAGGGGCTAAGCAACGGGTTGAAATTTTAAAAGCTTTATCTCGGAACGCTGAACTCTTGATTCTAGATGAGCCAACCTCAGTTTTAACTCCTCAAGAAACTGAAGTCCTTTTTAAAACCTTGCTCAATCTAAAAAGCGATGGCAAAACTATTATATTTATTTCTCATAAGCTTCGAGAAGTAAAACAAATTGCTGACCGGATAACAGTAATGAGAGATGGTAGCGTGATTGCTACCAAGGCGGCTGATGAGTTATCAGAGCAGGAACTGGCCTATCTCATGGTAGGTCGGGAGATCAGTTTTGATCGGATTTCACCCCCCACCCAACTCGGTGAACCACTTCTTGAAGTTAAGAATTTACAATATACCAACGAAGATGGATTAGTAATGGTGAAAAATGTCTCTTTTGATCTTCGACAGGGAGAAATTTTGGGATTGGCCGGAATAGAGGGTAATGGCCAAAACGAACTTTCCGAAATTATTACTGGATTTCGTAGGGCGGATGCAGGGTCTTTGCGGCTTTGCGGAAAAGAAGTTCTGGGCTTGAACCCTCGTGAGCTTCGCGAGCGGGGGATTGCTTATATACCCGAAGACCGGATGAAAGAGGGAGTTGCAGAAAAAGCGACTATCGAAGAAAATTTAATTGTTGACCGGTATAACAAGGAAAATTTCTCCCGGGGAATTCGCTTAAACTGGCCTTATATTACTAAATTCAGCCAGGATTTAATGCAACGGTTCCAAATCTTAGCTACATCAACCAAAGCTTGGGTGTCATCTCTATCAGGAGGAAATATCCAAAAGGTAGTGGTAGCTCGAGAGTTGTCTTCCTCGCCCCAGATTATCATTGCCAACCAGCCGACTAGAGGCATTGATGTTGGTTCGGCTGAAATGGTTCATGGTTTATTGCAGGAAGCACGGGATGCTGGTAAGGGGATTTTTTTGGTTTCGGCTGATATCGATGAGCTTTTAAAAATGTCCACCCGGATTTTAGTGATTTATGGTGGAGAAATTGTTGCTGTTTTCGATGTGGTGGATTCTTTGACCGGTAAGGATTTAGGTCCGTATATGCTGGGACTGGAAAAGCAGGGAACAAATCATGGAAAAAGCTATTCTGAAGTACTTTAATCTTATTCGTATTATTATTGCCATTGCTATCGGGATTCTTATCAGTGTTGTTATAATACTGCTGGTGAGTGCCAATCCAGGAGAATCCCTCCGTTTGCTATTACTTGGTCCTTTTTTAAACCGGAGCCGTTTTGGGAATATTATCGAGATGGCTTGTCCTATTATATTTTGCGGTTTGGCTATTGCGGTTCCTTTTCAAGCCGAACAGTTTAATGTTGGAGCTGAAGGAGCTTTATTTATTGGAGCGGCCGTAGGAACAGCAGTAGCAGTATCTACTCGGATGCCGGTTTTTATTCACATCCCTTTTATTTTATTGATTGCCGGATTGACGGGGGCTCTTTGGGGCTTTATTCCCGGATACTTAAAAGCCAAGTGGCAGGCCAGTGAATTAGTTTCGACTTTAATGTTGAATTATGTGGCATTTTATATTGGTTTATTTATTATTAATCATTATTT
>JARRCQ010000038.1 GCA_029982105.1 Candidatus Atribacteria bacterium
TACGACCCTCGCGATGACAAAATGGGAGATAACAATTATATTAGGGTTTGTGGTTAATCATAAATAGTGTCCAGAAAGCAATTGTGGGACATGATGAGGCTATAAGGGGGAATATTCCCCCTTATAGCTTATGATATACGGCAATAGCTGGGTGGACGAGTGTCAGTTAATTTCTCGTGAGCTAAATTCAATTTATAAATAATGGGTATTTTATAGGGACAGCGAGGCTCGCATTCCCCACATTGGTTGCAAATTGGAGCTTTAGGATTTAATTCCTGATAAGCCTTTTGAGCATAGTCTTGATTCCCCAGCCAGAAGCGGAGGCGGTCTCGCAGAGCATATTGAGCAGGGTCACGAATTACTCCATCTTGCATCTGTCGGTCATATTGTCCTTCCAGAAGAAAAATACGGGGAATATTGATACCTAAGGGGCAAGGTAGACATTTATCACACTGTCGACAAACATAGTTACCCAATTCCGGAGCTTCCTCTCGAATTTTTTCCATTTCTTCCGGGGTGAAAGGAACGAAATTCTCTATCATTTCTATATCTCTTTTTAGATACTCCTCGGTGTTAGCTCCCATAACCAAACTATCTACTCCGAGGCTCAGAGTATATCGTATAGCCCGCTGCTCATTTTGCCACAAAAAACCATCAGCCAGAGCTTTCATAGCTAGTATTCCCATCTCCTTTTCTCGAGCCCGAGGTAAAACTTCTTTCTCCCAACCGGGAAAATTCAGCCGGTCAAAATAATTTAAGGGAATCATAAGAATGTCAAAGGGATAAAGAGAAAGAGCATTGAGTGCTACCTCAGGGGTAACATGATTGGAAAAAGCTACAAAACGGATTTTTCCTTCCTTTTTAGCTTTTTCTACTCCCTCTAAAGCCCCTTGAGGAGAAGCTATTTCATCCAGCTCTTCAAACCGGTTTAAACCATGAACAAAAAATATGTCTACCTCACTGGTATTAAGCCTTCTTAAGCTTCCTTCTAAAGCTTTAGTTATACCTTCTTTGCTCCTCTCCGTAGATTTAGTAGCCAGGATGAAATCTTTCCTTCGAACCTGAGCCACTTTACCTATTTTTTCTTCTGAATTGCCAAATCCGTAGCTCTCTGCGGTTTCTAAGTAATTTCCTCCCTGGTCTAAATATAAATTGACAATTCGCAATGCTTCCTTCTCTGGTAGCTCCACTAAATGAAAACCACCTAACCCCAGAAGAGAAATAGAAAGACCAGTACTTCCCAGTTTTCTTTTTTCCACAAATCCTCACCTCCTTTAAATTATCTCATAAAAGTGAAAATTCGCTACTTTCTCAAGACAAAATTTCCTTGAGGCGCTGAGCATTGTTCACTGCAAAACCTTCGTAATCATTATCAAAGTAGCAATAAACATCCCGCTCCTCGAGCCAGAAACGAATTTTAGCTCCCCACTCTTTCAGCTCTTCTTCATTATAAAAATCGGTATATAGACTACCATGTCCATGGAGCCGAAGATAGATAAAAGAAGAAGTTATAACTTCTTGATAAGGAAAAGAAGGGGTATCAGAAAAACAGAGACAGATATCTTTTTTCTTAAGAATTTCATAAACTTCCTCAGCGAAAAAACTCTCATTGCGAAATTCAAAAGCATATAGAAAATCAGAAGAGAGAAGCTCCACAAAGGAGGAAAAAACTTCTCTGTTAAATTTAAGTTGAGGAGGAAATTGAAAAAGAAGAGGTCCTAATTTATTTCCTAACTCTCTCACTACCTCATAAAACCTGCTTAGGGGTTCTTCTACTTCTTTCATTTTCTTTATATGGGTGATGTAGCGGCTGGCTTTCACAGAAAAAACAAATTCTGCAGGAGTAGTCTCTTTCCATTTAGAAAAAGTAGTCAAGCGAGGAAGGTGGTAGAAAGAAGAATTAATCTCCACTGTATCAAAAAACCGGGAATAGTAAGAAAGCCATTTCTTTTGCGGTAAATGAGGGGGATAAAAAACTCCCTCCCAATGGGGATAAGACCAACCGGAAGTCCCTATCCGGGGCTCTCTCACCAGCATTTTCCTCCTTCTTCCGGATTCACACCCCCTCTGAGAAAAAGAGGAGCTAAATGATTAACCGGGCCAAATCCTTCACCCAGGTTTAAGGAGTGAGCGATTACCTTGCTCATATATTCTCGAGCTACTTTGACTGCTTCAGTAATGGAATATCCCAAAGCTAATAGAGCACATATAGCTGCTGAATAAGTGCAACCTGTCCCGTGGGTGTTTTTAGTGGCAATACGGGGAGCAGGAAAGAGCGTGAATTTTTCCCCATCAAAAAGGATATCCACTATTTCCTCTCCCGAGAGATGTCCCCCTTTCAGGAGAATATAGCGAGGTCCCCATTTCTTGAGAGATATACAGGCTCTCTCCATATCGGAAACATTCTTTATATCCTCTCCTACTAAAAAGGAAGCTTCGGGAAGATTGGGAGTAATCAAAAAAGAAAGAGGAAAAAGTCTTTCTACAAGCGTATCTACAGCATCTCGCTGAAGAAGTAAAGCTCCACTTTTAGATACCATCACCGGGTCTACTACTAATTTTTCTATATTAAACTTTTTTATCTCTTGAACCACTACTTCAATAATAGAAGAATTAGAAAGCATACCAGTTTTAGCTGCATCTACACCTATATCGCTCACTACACACTCTATTTGCTTGGCTACTAAAGAAGGAGGTAAGTCAAAAATGGCTTCCACCCCTTTAGTATTTTGAGCAGTAATAGAAGTAATAGAAGACATACCATACACACCAAAAGCACAGAAAGTTTTGAGGTCAGCTTGGATTCCTGCTCCTCCTCCCGAATCTGAACCGGCTATAGTTAACGCTCTTTTCATCGTTTTTCTCCCTTATTGAAAATGATTCCAGCCTGAGGCAGTTTCTTTCTCTTCTTTTCCTCCTCTTTTAAAAGAAACTCCTCTTCCAAAGACAATTTCTCCTACAATAGTCACCGGAATCCCACTTTCTTTTTCTATAAACTGTTTAATTTCTTCTCCCCGTTCTCGAGGAACGGTAAAAATCAGTTCAAAATCCTCTCCTCCCGAAAGAGCAAAAAGAAAAGGGTCTTTTCCCTTTTCTTCACTCCACTCTCGAAGAGTAGGAGAAATAGGCAATTTATCTACCTCTACCACTGCCCCTACTCCACTTTCTTCTGCAATATGTCCGAGGTCTTGAGAAAACCCATCAGAGACATCAATCAAAGCTATTCTTTCTTTCAAACTATGCAATAACCTTCCTACTTGTAAGCGAGGAGAAGGAGTAAAAAAACGTTCCAAAAGAAAAGAATATTTTTCTCTTTCTTCTTCGCTACCCTGGAGAGTTATCTCCAGCCCTGCGCGGGAATCGCCCAATGTCCCAGTAACTAAAACTAAATCCCCAGGACGGGAGTTACAGCGCAAAAGGAGAGGGTAGTCACTTTCTACCTCTCCCACTAAAGTTAAGTCGAAAACTATCTGACTTTCAGTACGAGATAAATTCCCTCCTATTATATTTACTCCGAAAGTTTCTGCTTCTTCTTTGATTCCCCGGGCAAATTCTTTTAGCCACTCCGCTTCTATATCTGGCCTCAGCACCCAGGAAAGAAGAGCAAAAAGAGGTTTGCCCCCCATAGCAGCAATATCACTCAAATTTACTGCCAGAACCCTTTTCCCCAAAGAGAAAGGAGAGAAAAGAGATAAAACAAAGTGCACATTTTCCACCTGAGAATCACAGGTAAGAAGATAGTAAAAGTCCCGAGGACCTTTTACTACCGCACAATCATCTTCAATTCCTAAAATCACTCTTTCCCCCCCGCCAGGGAAAAAATCTTTCAGATAGCTGATAATTCCAAATTCTCCCCAGTCTTTAAGTTTCATAGCTTTCTCCGAAAAAGCTCAATTTTCTGGCGAAAAGAACGAGTGGCTTCCCTAACTGATTCAGCTCCCACAATGGCCGATACTACTGCCACTCCATCAACGCTGGTGGCTAAAACTTCTTCTAAGTTGAAGAGATTTATGCCTCCGATGGCCACCACCGGTATATGCACTGCTTTTTTAATTTCTTTTAACCTCTCTAAACCAATGGGCTCTCCAGTATCCTTTTTGGTAGAAGTAGGGAAAACCGTTCCTGCTCCCAAATAATCTGCTCCTTCTTTTTCTGCTTTTTGGGCTTCTTCTACCGTAGATACTGAATAACCAATTATAAGAGAAGGAGCAATTTTTCGAGCTAAAACCAGAGGCATATCTTCTTCTCCCAAGTGCACCCCATCAGCGTCTACTGCTAAAGCAATATCTATACGATCATTAATGATTAAAGGAATTCCCTTGCGACGGGTAACTTCTCTCGCTCTTTGGGCTTCTTCTACCCACAGACGAGTAGAAAGGTCTTTTTCTCGCAGCTGAATCACCGAAGCTCCAGCGTCTGCAGCTTCCTCTATTACTTCCTCACTACTTTTCTTTTGAATTTTTCTATCAGTAATCACATAAAGAGATAAATCTAAAAGCTTCAATCTTTCACCTCCAGAGAAAGTAACGCCTTGAACTCTTCTTCCTTTATACCATAAAAGGTATCAAAAAGAGAAACTCGAAAACTACCCGGACCCAAAGAATGACGAGCGGCAATTTCCCCACAAACTCCCAGAAAACCTAAAGCTGAAGATGCTGCCCATAGGTAATCTCTCTCGACTGCCGCACAAGCAGCGCAAAGGGAGGTAGCCATACAACCAGTCCCGGTAATTTTGGTAAGAAGAAGGTCTCCATTTTTTATCTTCACCACTCTTTTTCCATCACTTACCACATCAACTTTTCCAGTTATGGCCGCAACGGTCTCGAATCTCTGGCTGGCTTCCTGCGCTAAATCATTCATATCTGCATCTACCGTATCTCCTTCCACACCTCTAACTTTAGCTTTTATTCCCAGTAGATTTCCTATTTCGCCCTGGTTTCCCCGCAAAATAGAGACTTTAATTTCTCGCAAAATCCTCCAAGCGCTCTCGGTACGGAATTGGGTAGCTCCTGCCCCCACCGGGTCTAAAACTACAGGGATACCTAACTCGTTAGCTTTTTTACCTGCTAAAATCGCACTTTCTATCACCTCTGGGGTTAGAGTCCCGATATTTAGAACCAGTGCTTGAGATAAAGCTACCATTTCTTCTACTTCCTCTCGGGCGTAACTCATCACCGGCAGCGCTCCTATAGCTAACATAGTATTAGCATTGTCATTAATGACCACAAAATTGGTGATATGATGAACCAGAGGTTTTTCTTCTTTTATTTTTTTAAAAATAAAAGCACATTTATCTTCATAAGTCATTGGACTTCCTCCTTGTCCCTAAATAAATTAAGCCTGAGGCAAAAAAACTGGGGAGAGAAGCACCCCAGTGAGGCAAAAAACGAAGAAAAATAAAATACATCATTAACCCCCCTATCCAGGAGAGGAGCGCTCCTCTATCGAGAGTTTTTCCTTCATATAGTTCTTTTATATCAATACGTCTGCGACGGTAAAGAAAGTAATCAAAAATTACTACCCCAAAAAGAGGGATAAAAATCCCCCCGATGAGATAAAGAAAACTTTCGTATCTATCCATAGGAAAAACTAAAGCTAAAATCGTGCCTCCTAACCCGAAGAAAAGAGTAATTAATTTCTCCCGAAAACGAGGAAAAAGATTTAAAAAAGATACTGCTCCAGAGTAAATATCCAGAAAGGTAGTAGTAAAAGTGGAGAAAAAAACAATCACGAGAGCAACGATTCCCCAATTTAGTGCCAACATCACCGGTATCGGGTTAGCCTGACCAGTAGAGAGAGCCAACAATAATCCCAGAGCATACATCCAGGAACTGGCTAAAAAATATCCCCACCACGTCCCCCAGAAAGCAGAACGGCTCTCTCGAGCAAAACGAGAGTAGTCTGAAACCAAAGGAAGCCAGGAGATAGGCATAGCTATCACGAGATCCAATCCTGCCCCCCAGGGAAGAGAACCGTCTCCCTTCCAGCTTAGAAGCTCAGCTAAAGATACATTACGTAAAACACTATAAGTCATAAACAGACACAAAATAGCTAAAGAAAAAACTCCTATTCTCTGCATCCATTTCCAAAGAGGAGTGCCCACCAAAGCCCACAAAGTGCTCACCAATCCGGCAATCAGCATCCAGAGTTTAATATTGGTGTATCCCACTAAAATCTGGGTGATGTTATCCACTGATTGAGCACAGATGATTATCATAATCGCCGTCCAGCCCACTAATTGAATGATATTCAAAATTGAGGCCAGATAAGAACCCCACTTCCCAAAAGCTACTCTTACTGAAACCATAGCTGGAACTCCTAAGTCACTACCCAGCACTCCCCCTAAAGCAAGAGGGGTATTACCAATTACGTGACCCAGGATAATAGCCCACAACCCTCCAATAAACCCTAAAGGGGCTAACATTCCTCCTGCCCACATCTCAGATATAGCAATAGCTGCCCCCATCCACAGGAGAAAAAAATCCATTCCCGATAAATTTCTCTTCTGTGAGGAAACAGGTTGAATATCTTCTGGCATTTTCAGCCTCCTTCTAACCACCTATATAGTTCCTGAAATAGTGCTATTTGTTCTCTCCTCTTTTTGCCTTCCAACAAAAAAAGCTACCTACCAGCCAGTAGGTAGCTTTTTATCATTTCTATCCCTCCGCTGGTATTAACCAGATCAGGTTCAATGGGTCGAGAGCCACACTCTCCTCTCAGCTCTTTACGAGCTCCCCAATTTCTATTTTACTTTTTCTTATTGTATCATACTGGTAAACTTTCTGTACCGGAGAAAAAACGAGAAGTAAATGGTCTCTACAGTAATAGAAACTTGGTTTGAGCACGGCTAAGAAATGAAGTCCATTGGGGATAATTAAGATAAATCGGGGTTATAATCAAAAACTTCATCATTTTATAAAAGGGGAATTTCAATTGATTAAAAAGAGCTGGGCTTTAGCGGTGATTATTTTAATCTTCCTTTGCATTTTATTTATATCCAGACTGAAACTCCAGGTTAATTATCTTTCTGCTTCTGAAAATGCATCTTCTTGTAACAATATGCCTATTCTCCAAGCGATTTATTCTGACCAATTTATCATTTACTCTCCCTATTCAGAAGAAGATTTTCGATTTAAAGGTCAAATCCACTGTCACACTCAGGCCTCTGATGGAAATAATACTCCCCAGGAGATAATGGAAGCATACAGGTCCCTGGAATACCAGTTCGTGGCCATTACTGACCACGATTTAGTAACAAAAGACCCTGGAGTTCCGGGAATTTTATTTATTTCTGGAGTAGAAGAATCTTCTTCCTCAGGCCATATTTTAGGAATAGGAGTAAAAAGCCAAACCGATGAAACTCACCCAGATAAAGTTATTGATTATATTCAAGAAAAGGGGATAGCAATCTATGCTCATCCCAATCGGTGGTCATTTTCCAATGGCTGGTCTTTAAAGGAGTTATTATCCGCACCTGAGGCCTGGGGAATAGAGGTAATCAATGCTAAGAGATGGAGGACTAATGCAGAAAATAAGTGGGACGCCTTATTAACCCGGGGATACCAAATCTGGGGAACAGCTGGAGATGACTGTCATTCAATAACCCAAGATATTAACCAGGCGTGGATAGTAGTAGCAACTCCTCATTTGAGTGAAGATAATATCATCACCGCCTTGCGGAATGGTAATTTCTATTCTACTGAAGGCCCTGACCTTTCGGTGAGAGTCTATCCTGATAGGATTATAGCTCGCACCAATGCAGAGGCCACAATTGAGTGGATTACAAAAGGAGGAACAAAAAGCAAGGTAACTTCAGGAGTTACAGAGGATAGCTATTTTATTAAAGGAGATGAGGGCTATATAAGGGTAGCAATAATTCGAGATGAGGATCAGAAAAAAGCTTTAGGACAACCTGTTTTTATCGAGCGATGAGTGTAAGTTCTCTAAATCTTTCTGTTGGTTCACCATCATCCTTCAGTTCTTTACCTAAGAGGTTTAACACACCTTTTATAGTTAACCGCAACAGCCTACGGCATAAGCAAAAAACATTAAAGACAAGAAGTAAAAAACCACTGAGGAAAAACATTCCTCAGTGGAACAAAGCCCTCTTATCAACCTGACTATAAGAGAAAAGACCACCGGAGTAAAAATGGCTAACCTTCCTCAAAATACGATACTTAATTTTTTCAAGCATATTGCCTTATAGCCTGTTTTTACCTTTTGCTTCTTCCCGTTAATCATTAACTATAAAGCCTACCCATTTTGCATCACAAATGCCGAGGGAGAGAAAGTATCTCCCCCAGCCGATATTTTATAAATCATCAACCTTTTACCGCACCAAAGGTCAGTCCTTGTACTATATAACGCTGCACGGTAAGAGCTAAAATAGTAGGGGGAACTACAGCCATAAGCATACGAGTAGCCACATACCAAAATTGAATTCCCTGAGTATCCTGAGTGCCAGCAATTAAAACAGTCATAGGTACAGCCTTAGAATAGGACATAATGAAGGCAAAAAGGAATTCATTCCAAGCGAAAGCAAAGCAAATAATCCCTGCCGCCACCAAGGCGGGAGCAGCTAGGGGTAGGGCAATACGGCTAAAAACCTGAAAACGAGAACAACCATCCACCAAGGCTGATTCTTCTATTTCTTCAGGAAGGTCTCGGAAAGCATCCCTAGTTACTAAAACAGCAAAGGGAATACCAAAGGTAGCATTTATTAGTACTAAACCTAACACTGAATCAATAAGCCCCAAATTTTTAAAGATAAGGAAAAAGGGGATAACTACTGCCGCAGGAGGCAAAAACCGCTGAGAGAGAATCCACATAGTTATATCCCGATTTCTAATTCGGTGGTATTTATAACGAGCTAAGCCGTATCCAGCTAAAGAACCAACACAAAGGGACATAATTGCTGAACACACCCCAATAATGAGCGAATTTTTCAACCCTCGGCCAATCTCTTGGCCTCGCATTTGAAGCTCGGAACGCCAATTATCTAAAGTAGGCTGGAATTGGACAAAGGGGATAAAAGACAACCTAAAAACATCAGCTGGTTTTTTAACCGAGGTTATCACTGCCCAATAAAAAGGAAAAAGCATCCAAATCATAGCTATGGCTATCACTATCCACAAAATAACATTAGTCCATCTACGCTTCTTTTTCATCAACCGCACCCCCCTCAATCATAGTTTGAACCATAACGGCGGAAAAAGATTTGGCTAACCACTAACACCATAAGTAGTAAAACTACTGCTGTAGCCGTAGCCGAGCCTAGGTCCTGATCTCTCAAACCATTGGTATAAACATTAAAAGTCAAAGTTCGGGTAGCTAAGCCTGGACCTCCATTGGTTAGAGCAAAGGGCAAGTCAAAAACTTTAAAAGCTTCTACAGTACGTAAAATGATTACTGTTCCAAGAGTAGGGCTTATAAGAGGTAAAGTTATATGGCGAAATATCTCCCAGCCCGAAGCGCTATCCAAACTCGCTGCTTCATAAAGGTCTCGAGGTGCAGCTTGTAGAGCAGCTAATAGAACCAAAAAAGCAAAAGGAGTCCACTGCCACATATCAGCAATTAAAACCGAAATCAAAGCCCACCGAGGATGAGAAAGCCAGGGGATAGTATTAGCTCCTAAAGCTTGCAAAAAATTGTTAACTGGTCCACCTTCTTCATAAAGAATAATCATAAACATATAACCCAGAGCTACAGAAGCAGTAAAAAGAGGAGTGGTACAAATAGTGCGAAAAATTTGCACTCCTTTCATTTGCCGATTAAAAAGCAGAGCAAGTAGTAATCCCAAACCTACGGTTAATATAACACTGAAAATCACAAAAGTCACAGTTACCCGAAAAGCATTCCAAAAGCGATAATCGGAAAGAACGTTAATATAGTTTCCTAGACCTACAAATTTAGTAACTCGTAAAAAGCGGGAACCATGAAAACTCAAATAAAGAGTGTAAAGAAGAGGAAAAATAGTAAAAACCAACAACCAAACAATAGATGGAACAATAAAAAGATGTTTACCTTGCTCTTTGAGAGGAACTCTTTTTCCCTTATGCAATCAAGGCTCACCTTCTTTCTCTCTTTCTCATAGAAAAGAGGCGGTGAGCTCACCGCC
>JARRCQ010000039.1 GCA_029982105.1 Candidatus Atribacteria bacterium
ATAGCTAAAGCAAAGTTGACTTCGTTTTCCATTTCAAATTTTTCAATTTCATAATTACCTGTCATATAAGATTGGAAAATTTTCATACCCTCTATTGCTCTCTCTACTAAAGAAGCTAAGGTCGCCACCCTTTTTTGCAGAAGATGAGAAACTCCTTTGATTCTCTTACCCAAGTAATCTACGCTGAATCCCACCAAAGGTAAAACTGCCACTGAAAATAGAGCCAGTTTCCAGTGAACAAAAAATAACAAAATTATGGAACCAGAAAAAATAAAAAAGTCCATAAATAGATTGACAAAAGCGTTAGAAAAAAGGCTCTGTAACATCGCTATATCATTGGTTAAGCGAGAAACTACCTCCCCGGCAGGATTATCTCGAAAGAAAGAAGCAGGAAGAAAATAAAGATGTTGATAAAGCTCAGAACGCAGACGGGTTATAGCTCGGAAAGTAGAATAAGAAATCCATAAATTTTGGAGATAAGAAGCTAACCCTTTAAAGAAAAAGAGAACCACTACCCCCAAGGAAATAAGGATAAGAAGACGGCTGTTCTTACCTACCAGAGCATTATCAATGATATCTTTAACTAACCAAGGAATAGCCAAATTAAATCCTGCTCCAAATAGAGCCATCAAAAAAGCACCTATAACGTAAGATTTATAGGGGCGAATATACTTCCAAAGACGCCCGAAAACGCTATTATTTTGCTTTTTCATCCCACCATCTCCCGACCATTTCCGCTAAACGCGGAGAAGCATTACGAGGAAACGATTCTTCAGGAAAATAAATTTCTGGTTCCTTATTCATCATCTCTTGAATCGTATCCACCACCTCTAAAGGCGATAAATCACCTCTTAATTCTTTTAGTACTTCTTCATCCAAAAGCTCATTAGGAAGAGAAATCCACTTTCTCTTCCCAGCCATTTTTTTTACCACATTCCTCTTTATTATTTTACCCCAAAAAGGTATTTTTTCTAAGAGCAACATCGGACCTTCTAACGGTATTTTTTCCAATCCCCAAAAAGGAAGAATAACTATACCTCTTTTCCCCCGGTAAGCAATCTCCAAATTATTAGAACCAGGTATGGTAACTATTAAGTCAGCTTCGGCCATAAGAGAGGAAGTTTTACCAAAAAAAGGCCTAAAGAAGGTAGGCATATTTTTTAATTCTGGCACATCATTAAAATTATAGTGACTAGGAAAACCTAAAGTCAAAGAAATCTTGGGATAAATTTTAGTGAGTTCTTTCCCCACTTGAAAGAAAAAAGGTAATAAATAGGGATAAAAGATTTTTCTGCTCCCAGGCAAAAAAAGACAACGAGGAAAACCAGCAGGAAAAACGCAAGAAGTAGGAGTAGATATAGAGGAGAAAAGTAAATCTCCTAAAAATATCTTTCTATCAAAATTGAGTTTCTCAAAATCCCGCCAAAATCGAGCTAAGTACAAGTCTACTTTTTGCAACCATTTAAAATAACCACCGTATACCCAGAGAGGGAAACCTGTTCTTCGCTTTAGCAAAACGGCATAAAGCAAATCTCCTCCTAAGTAAAGAATTAAACCTGGAGAAGGAAGCTTTCCGCTTCTCAAACAAAAACGTACTGTTTCTCGAGGGGAGAAAACCCTCTCTACTAAAGGATAATTTTTTATTAGTTCTTCCTCCTGACCAGTACTAAATTGGCAAGGAGGAACATAAACCCACACCCGAGGAGGAGAAGGTTGATTAGAAAGGTCGCGCAAAAAGGGATACAACCAATAATATACTTCTCCCGGACTATTTACAGTTATAAGCAACAAAGGACGATCAGAGATATTCTTCCACCACCCGGGCTACTTCTGCAAAGGGGTTTCCTTGATTTAGCTTTTCTCTAATTTTTAAGGAGTTCCCAATGGCCTCTTCCCGAGCTCGAGGATCGTTTAATATTTTTTCTACCTCTTTTAGAAGACGGGAGGCCGAAAAGTCTTTTCCTATTAATTCCGAGGATATTTCTTTTCCCATCACGATATTAGGCAAACCCACAAAGGTTTTTTTCACCAACGGCCGAGCTAAAAGAAAAGTTAGGAGAGCCACCCGGTAAACTATAACCTGGGGAATACCAGTCAGAGCCACTTCTAAAGTTACAGTTCCAGAAGAAGATATAGCCAAAGCACTACCAGGTAAAATGGATAATAACTCTTTTCTCTCTTTTATGGTTACCGGAAAACCAGCCATTTCTTTTGCTAAAAGTTCTTGTGCTTCTCTTGAGGCAGCAATTGCAGTAAACTCCATCACCTCTTCATTGAGGAGAAGAGGAATAAATTTTTTAACTACTGTTAGATAATTAACGATTTCCCTTTTCCGACTACCAGGTAAAAGAACTATATTTTTGTTTTCTTTAGAAGAATATGAAACCTGAGGAATGAGATAAGGAGCAGGATGCCCCACCCACTTTACTTTCGCTTTTCCTCCCTGGAAATAATTCACTTCCCAGGGGAAAATAGTCAATATCCAATCGGCATGCTGAGAAAGAAAAGAAGCTCTCTTTCTTCCCCAAGCCCATACTTGAGGGGGAACAAAATAAACCACGGGAATTTTATGCTCTTGACACAAAGAAGCCAAACGAAGATTAAAACCAGGATTGTCAATTAGTAAAACTACATCAGGACATTCCTTCTTTATTACCTCTTGGGATAAACTCCAAACTTCTCTCCATTCCCGGAGAGTCAACAATGCCTCCCACAAACCCACTGTAGAGAGAGAAAGCGTGGAATAAAGAAGCCGAGCACCAGCTTTTTCGCTTCTTTCTCCTCCCAGGGCTAAAACCTCTACTTCTTTACTTCCTTGCCGAAGAAGGCTAATTATTTCCCCTCCATAGTAATCACCAGAAATATCCCCAACTGAGACAAAAACCTTACTCATTTAACTAATGCCTACTACTCCCACTCCATATTTCTCTGCCTCTTTTACTATTTTTTCCCGGTCCAAAAGAAAAGTCTTTCCTGCTTCCAGAGCAATTATTCCTCCATTTTTAAGACACCGTACAGTTCGCTCCCCTATCGCTGGAATATCAATCAAAAAACTTTGTTGGCTACGGGCCATTTTCACCACTACCACTTCTTTCCCTAGGGAAACCCCCCGCTTAATGGTCTCATCCGTACCTTCTGCCCCCTCCAGAGCCAACACTGTCCCCCTTTTTACTACCACAGTCTGTCCAATTTCCTCATCAGCTAAAAAACGAGCAATCCGAGCTCCATAGGAAATATCCTCCCATTCCTCTTGCGATGGGTCTCTACCTGCTATTTTGCCTGAGGGAGTAAGACATTCTTTTAAGAAAGAAACAGGAGAAACCAACTCAACCTTTCCCTGCAATTGGGCAAGAGCAGCTTGTAAAAGAGTTTGGTCTTGCCATTTGGGAATGGAAGAAAATAGGTTTTTTAGTTCATCATGAAGTACATTTTCTTCGAAAACTAAGTTTTTAGGGATTTTGCCTGCCAAACATATATGAGTTATTTTTTCCCGTTGTATAATCTCCAATATCTGAGCTAAAGATAGGCCATCGACCCATAAGTCAGGTTTAAGTTCTTCAGGAAGGGAGAAGGAGAAAGAGCTTAAAACTAAAACTTCTCCTTCTTCTTTAGCTTTATCATAAACTAAAAGAGGGATATTACCCTCACCAGCTAAAAGAAGTATCTTCTTCATTGTTATTTTTCTGCCTCCTTGTTACCCATCTAGTGATTCCTCTTTTGCTTCTTTCCCAAAAACCAACGATTTCTTCTACCAATTGGGGGTCAAAACTACTGTTCTTTAATTCCTGAAGAGCTTGAGAGCGAGGTAAATTACTATGATAAATCAAGCTATAAATCTGGTGAACTTGCTCTCTTTTTTCCTTATTTATCCCCCTTCTTTTCATTCCCACTATGTTCAAACCAAAAAGTCGGGCTGGATGACCATCGGCCAAAGTATAAGGAGGAATATCCATAACCACTTTGGAAAGACCTCCTATCATAACTAATTTACCTAAACGCACAAATTGATGCACTCCCACCCAACCGCTTAAAGTGGCAAAATCTTCGATTTCCACATAACCAGCCAAGGTAGAATTATTAGCCATGGTAATTTTGTTACCTAAGTGGCAATTATGAGCAATATGACAGTAAGCCATTATGAAACAATCATCACCAACAGAAGTTGCTTTCCCCTCTCCAGTAGCTCTATGAACGGTAACAAATTCTCGCAGAGTAGTCCTGTCTCCGATTATCACCTGAGTTTCCTCTCCCCGGTAAGATAGGTCTTGCGGAGGAGTACCAATTACCACATGATGACCAATATTGCAATGAGAACCGACTTTCACACTAGCTTCCATAACGGCAAAAGCGCCAATTTTAGTATAATCACCAACTTTTATCTTCCCTTGTAAGATAGAATAAGGACCAATCTCTACTCCTTCTCCCAGCTCAACTTCTGTCCCAATCTTAGCCGTAGAGTCGATTTTATTCACTATTAACCTCCATTATCTTTCTTACCATTTCTCGATTTAAGGTATGGCCAGAACGAATACCCAAAAAATAGCCTTTAATCCTTTTCCCTGCAAGCATTAAATCTCCTATCAAATCTAAAATCTTATGCCCTGCTGCTTCCCCAGGAAAGCGCAAAGGAACTGAACTTTTCCCTTCTTCATCTACAATAAAAGCTTCTTCTCTGACTCCTTTTCCCCATCCCCTCTGTAAAATTTCTTCCACTTCCCAGGAGAAAGCAAAAGTACGAGCAGAAAGAAGCTTACTAAAACCATCATTATTGGAGAATTCAAGAGCTTGAGAAAAATTAAACTTCTCCATCTCTCCATCTAAAAAATACCATACCCGAAACTCCTCACCAGGGAAAGCAAAAAGATAATGGTTGCCCTCTTTTATTTTAATACTTCTACTTACAACTAAATATTTTCGAGAAGCAACTTGGGATTGAAAGCCAACTTCCTGGAAAATATTAAACCAAAAAAGGGAGCTCCCATCCCCTCCTGGAAGCTCTTCACCCTCTACTACTACTTCCAAATTATCCAAATCACTCCCCCAACAAGCAGCTAGAAAATGCTCTACTGTAGATACCTGTTTTTTCCCTTTCTTGATTGTTGTGCAACGAGGAGTATTCTCTATATGTTGTATGGTAGCGGGAATGATTGTCTCCCCAACTCGAAAAACAATGCCACTATTTTCAGAAGCAGGGACAAGAGTCACCCTTACCGGCTCCCCACCATGTAGACCTATCCCTTCCACAGTACAAGAAGAAGCCAGAGTTCTCTGCAAGACTGGCGAACTCATCCTCTAACCTGTTTATTTATTATCCTCTCTAAGTTTTTCACTTTTTCCCAGAGCTCAGGAAGTTTTCTAATTAGAGCTCTTTCTTTTAACTCTTTTTTATGTTCTTGAGCGGGGAACCCAGAGACAACTATACCATCAGGAATATCAGTCACTACCCCTGTTCGGGCAGCCATCTGCACTCCCCTACCCACTCGACGATGGTCTATTATCCCACTTTGAGCTGCCATTATTACTTCATCTCCCACTTCTGTGCTCCCTGCTATCCCTGATTGAGCCACTATCAACACGTTTTTACCTATTTTCACATTATGAGCAATCATAACTAGATTGTCAATTTTGGAACCAGTACCAATTTTAGTCGTTCCCAGAACAGCTCTATCCACAGTAGAATTAGAACCTATTTCCACATCGTCTTCAATTATCACTTTTCCCACATGAGGAATTTTACAATAATTGTTTTCTACTCTTTCATAACCAAATCCATCCGCCCCTATTACTACTCCACTATGAAGAACCACCCGATCTCCAATCCAGCAATTTTCTCTTACCACCACCTGAGGGTAAAGAATACACTCTCGACCTACCTGAGTATTTTTCCCCAGATAAACTTGAGAAAAAATAATGGTATTATCTCCTACGATTACCCCTTCTTCTATCACTGTAAAGGGACCCACTGAAACGTTCTTACCTAAGGAAGCTTGAGGATGAACAAAAGCTTGAGGATGAATCCCTCTATCCGGAAAATAGGAAGGAAAAAAACAAGGAGCCAACTTAGAAAAGGCGTAACGAGGATTTTCTACCAATATAATATTTTTACCTGTTAACCTACTTTCTAATCCCGGCTTAGTTATTACCGCTTTAGCAGAGGAGCAAAGCGTTTCTTCTAAGTAAAGAGGGTGATAAAAAAGAATTAAATCATCTTCCTCTGCATCTTCTGGTTCTTTTATGCTTTTTACTTCCCAGTGGGGGTCACCTATCAGGCTCCCCCCCACTACTTCAACAATTTCTTGTAATTTCAAAACTATCTATTTCTCCGAAACAGCAGCAATGTTTTTAATTTCTTCTATTACCTGATCAGTAATATCTACTCCTCCATAAAGTACAATGGGCATCTCCAATAGTTCATTTTGGGAAACAGGTATACGTAACTCACTCCTAATAACTAAAGTAAGTTTTTTAGACTCAGCTACTTTTCTAATCGCTGCAATCACATCACTATATCTCTGATTTACCAAATCTTGCCGCTCTTTCAACATCTGGTCTCTAACCGGAGCCCATTCAGCATTCATTTCTTCCTCTAATTTTTGTACTTCTTCTTTAGTCTTGCCTTTGCCTTTTTCATTTAATTCTACTTGCCTTTTCTGCATTTCTTCTTGCAGCCTATTCTCAGCATCTAATATCTTTTGCGTATTAGGATGTGAGTCAAGGATTTTATTGATATCCACTAAACCCACCGTGGATTCTGCTGCCCAGCCAGGAATCGCAGATACTAAGAGCACTACTGTTATTAAAGCTAATCCGAACAAAATGTGACTTCTTTTCATTACTTTTTTCTTCCTTTCTATAATGTTTTAATCTTTTTCCTAAAAAGTCTGCCCAATACTAAAGTAAGTTTGCCCACCATCTTCTCCAATGCCGTAATCCAAACGCACTGGCCCAATAGGAGTATCAAATCTTACTCCTACTCCATAACCGATTTTGATTTCATCCCAATTTATGTCTTGAGAAAGAGGCCAAGCATATCCAGCATCACCAAAAAAGACCAATTGAGTCCCTTCTGAAACTTCCCAGCGATACTCTAAGTTAAAAAGTAGTGTTTTGTCTCCCTCAAACTCAAATAAATCATAACCCCGCAGGGTACTAACTCCCCCCACAGAAAACTTTTCGTAGCTTGGTAATTCAGTGTCAGCAATTCCTCCTAAAAAGCGTAAAGCTAAAACTGTATCTTCTCCTATTTCTATGTAATTTCTTAAATCTAAAATATATTTATTATAATCATGGTCTCCACCCAAAAATCTTCCTGCTAATTCCGCTTGCAAAGTTCCGTACCATCCCTCATGAGGATTATCTACGACATCTCGAGTATCATAAAACACTATAGGAGTTAAAGAATTAGTTTTCCCACCTCCATCAGGAGGATTACCCTCTAAAACATTAATATTCACATCCTCAGTTTTATAGCGCAGTCGCCATCCCCAATCTTCTTTTATCTTTCCTCCTAAAGTAATATATCCTCCTATTCTCTCCTCTTCGTATTTTCCTACCACTTCCTGATTTACCCACTCTTTTTTCTCTTCCAATTGATCGTATAAAGCCAAATTGAAATAAATGGGCTCATTAAAAAGCCAAGGCTCTTCAAACAATAAGCGGTAAAGGGTACGAGTGCCGTATTCATATCTCAACTCTACTCGTTGAGCATTGCCACCTAAATTCGATTCCTGATAACGGATATAACCTAACCAACCTCTCTCGCTATTGTACCCCACTCCTAATCCTGCCTCACCAGTAAGCTTCTCTTTTACTTTGACCCTTACCACCACGTGATCTCGATCGCTACCTGGCTCTAATTTCATAGAAACATCTTCAAAGAAGCCCAGGTTATAAACAGCCCTCAAACTTTCCTGAATTTTAGAGAGATCAAAAACCAGAGGAGGTTCAAAAGTAAGCTCTCGACGCAAAACATATTCTTTTGTTTTCTCTAAACCTTCAAATTGCACCGCCTCTACTATTCCTTCTCTAATGGTAAAACTCAAAATCCCTTCTTCATCGAAATTGATTTCTTCCACAGCAGTAACCAAAAAACCCTTATCACCATAAAGGGCTCTTATCCGATCCAAATCATGCTGAAATATATTCCAATTCATAACCTGACCTGGAGATAGAATCATAGCTTTCCTAATTTCATCATAACTTAAGGCTGTGTTGCCAGAAATACGAATTTCTTTAACCGGAGGAAATTCTTGCACTTTAAAAATCAACTCTATGCCATCAGGATATTTTTTAGTTTCTACCCACACTTTAGAGAAATATCCCAAATTATAAATAGCTTTAACGTCTGATTGGACTTTTTCAGGGTTATAAGACTCCTTAAGAGAGGTAGATACTGCAGACAAAATCAATTGGCTATCAATATTCTCATTACCTTCTACTCTAATGGCTACCACTGGTGGAGAAACAGTTTGAGCATAAACCGCTCCTCCCATCCCTAACACTAGTAAAAACAGCCAACCCCAAAACAATCCTTTAATTTTTCTCCGAGTCAATTTATAACCCTCCCCACTATCAAAATTTAGTATTAAACTCTAACATCCAGTTCATTTCTCCTGTAGTATCTCCTTCTATTTTGAAGGACCATTCCTTGTCAAAGTTTATCTCAAAGTCCCAAGAAGAATTTCCCTCACCACTCAAGTCTTGAGTATAACCTATAAAGGAATTTTCACCAATACCTTTCTCCAATCTTACACCATGAAAACCATAATTTTTTGAGCTAAGAAATTTTATATCTATTCCGTCCAAAAATCCACCCCCTGGGAAAATTTTATTTCCCCATAAGAGTTGTCCTACTTTCCAAAGAAGAGGTTGCCAGTTAATATCATCCAAGGTAAGATAGGCGTCTTCCTCCCCCAAAAAAAGCAAGGAAAGAATTTCTTCTTCACTAAGAAACGGTTCTGATTTTAAAGTCACTTTATAATCATTTACCGGGCCTGTGGCTTCAAGAAAGATATGATAACCTTTCACCACTTCTTTCCCGTACAAGTTTACTTGAGGATTTAATCCGTAAAGAGGACTAAAAGTTATATATCCAGTGAGGGAGATTTTCGTCCCCACCAAATTATAGTTTCCTTCCCTTACTTCCAACTTGCCTTCCCCGTTTATTTTCCCATCTTCTATCCTAATTATAAGTTTTCCCTCCATTCCCAAATCTAAAAAACGAGTTTTTATTCTAACTTTATTACCAGTATAGAGGGTGAGTTCCAAAGAGAGAGGTATTTTCTCTAAGCTATCTTCCAGCTGAGAAAACAAAGAAGAATAATTCTCAGCACTACCTCTTTCCGTGAAATCTCCCCATCCATCAAAAATTTTTGCTTCTCCCTGGATATTTATTTTTCCATCGTCAACCTTAATTACGACATTGCTTTCTATTTTGGAGAGCCCTATATTATCTTTCTCTGGTATATCCAATTCCCCTCCCCCGGAAAGGCGGATTTCAGAGGTTTCCCGAGAAATAACTCCCGCTACTACCCAGTTAAGGCCTGCGGTATGTAAGTTTCCTTTTTCCAGTTGAATTTCATACCCCTCTATTGTTCCCTGCACACCGCTAAAATAAGCATATTTCTTTCCCTCTCGCCAAATCTCGCCCTCTCCCCTTGCTTCTCCTTGCCAATATGGTTCTCCTTCCTTGCTAAAAAGAGAAATATTGGCTTCTCCTTTTAACTGAAGCGTTCCATAAGGAAAAGAAAAAACCCGATCCACTTTCCCTTTTAGCTCTCCAGATAACATTTTCTCCTCCCATTTTAGCTTCCCATCTACTTCTATGCCTCCTGTTGATTCTTGAAGATGCAGTTTATCAACAATCAAACCTTTCCCATCGTATTTACCTTCCACTTCTCCCTGAAAATTAAAATCCTGCACAGAAAAAGAAAGATCCCGAGAGTGGAAAAACCACAAGTTTTTCTGGGTATCCAAGTTAATTACTATATCGGTTACTCCTGAAACAGGATAAGAGAAGCTTTTCTTCGATAGTTGTTCTAAATTTATCCCTTTAACTTCTATTA
>JARRCQ010000040.1 GCA_029982105.1 Candidatus Atribacteria bacterium
AATGTAACTGGCTTTTTGCTTTTTTGATGCTTATATTGAAAAAAAACAGATCGCCACGGTCGGCCTTTGGCCTCCCTCGCGATGACAAGAGGGGCGAGATTACTTCGTCCTGGGGAAAATGCTTTCCTTCCCTCAGTAGTCTTTTATGTTTTTTGTTTTTATCTTTGGTCTTTCCGGGGTGTCATAAAGGACAACGCCCTCATAGCTCTATTATTTACGGCAACCGTTACTTTTGCATCCATCGATGATGATTTTTAGCAAAAATTAAGCCTCCTACGAAAGTGGTAACATAGACAGATTTAGAGAAATTGTATTTGGCAAGAGGGATACTGAACCATTTACTATTTCCTCTATTCTCTGGAAACTAAAATGAAATAACGAAGGAGACTATCTCTTGGTTTTGCAACCCTGAAACTGGTAAACCTGTAAAAGAAATTATGAATGCCATAGGTAATGGAAAGGAAGAAAGCTACGTTTACCAAAGGCGCTTCTTCCTTTCCATTAACGATAGAGGTGCTTGAGGCGCCATTATTTTACCTCTATAAAGTGATATCCATTTTCCTCTTTTATTTCCCCCCATTGATAAGGAATAGGATGATGGTAAAGAGGGCCATCGACTACCAAAGTGTGGAACTCCCCTTTTTCTCCACAAGGGTCAATACCCAAATTTGCCAATTCTTCAATAAAAGAATAATCATAACGCCTACCCAGGTAGAGCGGATCTAAAAATTGGTCATTCACTATTATCACAAAAGCTACAAATCCTCTTTTTACCATTTCCCAAGCCACTTTCTGGTGTTCCTCCCCCCAAAGAGGAAGAAGAGGATAGATACCTTCCTCTTTGCAAACTCTCTCTACCCACTCCCGATGTTCAACCAAATCGATATCTCCAAATACTCCGCTATTAATCCCTTTTCCTTTAAGGAATCGGATGGCCTTCTTAAAGTTATTTTCGTATTCTTCCCAGGTGCTATTAGCTTTGTAGAGCTCTAAACCCATAGCCTGAGCTTGTCTTTCCAGAATAAAAGAAGGCAAATGATGAGCTCGAGAAAACTCACCGTCTTCTTGAAGCATAGTAAGAAGAAATCTTATTTCCCATCCTGTTTCTTGCGCTCGGAGAATGCTCAAATGACAATCTTTCCCTCCACTAAAAGAGGCAAAAGCTTTATAATCCAAATTGCTACCTCCTTTTTATAGGTAACTGCAATAAGTTACAATAACTATAAGGAGGCTTTGCCCCCTTATCAACCCCCAAAAGAGAAAAAAATAAAGACTTAAAAAAACGAAAAGCTGAGAGGATAGACCACTATTATTTTTCTAAGATTCATTATAGTTAAAAGATGTTTTCATTGTCATCTGGTGCCACAAAGGGGCATGGGGGTCTACCTTATTTATATGCTTTTATGTGGGCACCTGCAAACACACCATCCAAGAGGCTTTCATCCAAAGTCGAATAGATATATCCAAGGTTTTTATCTTCTGCTAAGTCCCGGATAACCTCTTTAGTATAGATGTTCACAGGCGTTATCTCAATCCTGGTGAAACCTACTTTTTTGAGGATACGCTCATATTCTTGTATAGATAGCGCACCTGAGATGCAACCTACCCACATCCCGACACTTTTCCTGATTTCATCAGGTATAACTTTGAGCTCTACAATATCCGCGATCGCCAGTCTGCCACCTTTTTTCAATACTCTGTAAGCTTCACGCAGAGCCGTTTCTTTGTTTTCAGTCAGGTTAATAACGCAGTTTGATGTAATGACATCAACTACCTCGTCGTAGAGCGGAATGTCCTCGATGTAACCTTTGATAAATTCAACATTTGTTACCCCGTATCTCTTCTTGTTTTTTTCCGCTAATGCCAGCATTTCGTCCGTCATATCAAGGCCATATACCTTGCCCGTTTCGCCCACAAATCTTGACGAAATCAGAGCGTCAATACCTCCTCCGCTACCAAGATCCAATACGATTTCGCCTTTTTGCAGATTAGCGAGAGCAATGGGATTTGCGCAACCGAGCGATGCTTTGATTACCTCATCTGGCAAACCAGCAAGGTATTCCGGAGAGTAAATAGTCGAATTACTTCCACTGTCACCACAACAGCCATTGCTACCACAGCAGCAGCCTCTAGATCCCTGCGAAACCTTAATTGCGATTTCACCATAATACTTTTTAACTTCTTCACGGATATTTGCCACACTAAAGCCTCCAAGACATAATAATTGGCTTCATATTGACATTCATCGATGTTACTATTGTATGCAATTATTGATGAATGTCAATGTCAACATCAGGAGATGCTGTATTAGTATCAATTTATCATAAAAGTATTTAAGAATAAACATTAAAAAGAAGTCTTCCGAGAAATTTATAACCATATCCCCATCCTTAAAGGACCAATCCTAATTCCTATTTAGTTCCTAAAACATTTAATTCCAGATTTTTCCTAGATAGGTGGTTCTATTTAACTTATGATACTATATGTAGTTAACCGCAAAACCCAGTGTAAAACTAACTGTCAAGGGCGATCTCACCCTCTCCTGTCTTGGCAAGAGGAAAGCTCTGAAGCCATCCTTCCTCTCCGCCATCGCGAGGGTCGTTTAAACAGCCTGCGGCGCTAACAAAAGGCAAAATAGATAAAAAAGATTTGGAGTAATTCCGCTGGAAAGAAAATACTCCAGCGGCGTAGCGATCCCAAGTTTTTAGCATGATGTAATTTGCTTTTTTAAGGCTTAACGAAAAGCGAGATGGCCACGTAAGCGAAACTACGGACTCACAATGACCACTTCGAGGATTGCCACACAGAAAATAGGCAAAGACTTTGAGATTCCCGACCAAATTTCGGAAATGATGCAAGATCAGAAGTCATCTCTATATTCATTATTACACAACTAACGTCTCTACGCGGGTCCAGAGCATAAAAGAAGGACTTATCCTCAGCGAAAGAGAAAATATCACCGGGTAAAGAGAATGTTATAATGAGTTTTAGGTTAACTTTAGTTAAGAGGAATAAAAACCGGTAAGGGAAGAAGGTGAAGTGGGTGGCTACTTACTACATTGGAACTTGTTCCTGGACAGAAAAAACTCTTGTGGAAGAAGGCTCTTTTTACCCTCCTCAACTTAGAAACTCTGCCGAAAGATTAAGTTTCTATGCTCAAAATTTCAATACCGTAGAAGTCGACTCCACTTTCTATGCTTTCCCTGCAGAGAGAAACGCTCATCTTTGGGCAGAAAGAACCCCTTCCTCTTTCCTTTTCAATATAAAATCTTTTTCCCTATTTACCTTCCACAAAACTCCTTTACTAGCTCTTCCTCTTTTCTTAAAAGAAGAATTACCTGAAAAAGAGCAAAACCAACCTTATCTCTATTTATCAGACGTTCCTAAAGAATGGTTAAAAATGGCTCTGCTTGCTTTTCTCTCTGCTATAAACCCCTTGTCAGAAGAAAACAAATTGGGTTATATTCTCTTTCAATTTCCTCCCTGGATAGAAAAAAGCCCAGAAACTATGAAATATTTATCCTGGCTTAGAGAAAACACCCCAGGAACTTTAGCTATAGAGTTCCGTCACCGTTCCTGGTTAGATGAGGATAATCGAGAGGAGACGTTTCGTTTCTTACGCCAAGAAAGGCTAACCTATACCTGTGTAGACGAACCACAATTACCCTGGACTGTGCCTCCTATAGTAGAAGTCACTACTTCAGAGCTTATAACTCGTTTCCATGGACGGAATAAAGCAGCCTGGGAAAAGAAGGGAGCACCACCGGAGGAAAAATTTGCCTATTTTTATAAAGAAGAGGAATTAAACAAATGGAAAGAGGTGGTAAAGAAAAAATCTCCAGAGGTAGAAAAAGTTTTCTTGATGTTTAATAATTGTTTTCGTGATTATGCAGTGGTAAATGCTAAGCAAATGAATTATAGTATCCAGCAAAACTTGTTAAACTGTTAAGAACTTTAAAAAGCAATTACATCGGAAGCTAAAATGAGAGATCGTAATACGGTAAGGGATACTATAATTTCCTTAGTTGTTTTTTTCAGGTTTTCATTTTTTGGGGGGGTTATAGGGGGCTTTGCCCCCTCATAGTCGGGTTGATAAGGGGGTTTACCCCCTTATAGTTCTTTTTAAAGTTTACGCCACAGGCTGTCTTTTGTGGTTAATTATATTTTTAACTGAGTGAGGTGAAATTATGGAAATCATCGATATATCTCTCCCTTTATCGGAGGAAACTCCCACCTATAAAGGGAGACAGGAGAAAAAACCTCGTTTAGAAAGAATAAGAACTCTCGCAGAAGGAGCTAACGAAACTCGTCTAACTCTGGAAACTCACACCGGAACTCACGTAGACGCTCCCCTTCATATGTTACCTGCTTCTTCTATTGACCAGCTCCCTCTTTCTTCTTTCCTTGGTCCGGCTTTGGTTATAGAAATAAGAGGAGTGGAAGCTATAGCTCCAGAGCATCTTTCTCCTTTCCAGCAATTCCTATCTCCCCGGCAGTTTTTGATTGTAAAAACCGATAACTCTTTTTCTGACTTTTCTCGGGAAAATTTCGTTTACCTTTCGGCATCCGGTGCTTCCTATTTGGCTCAACAAGGTATAAAGGGCATAGGAATCGACTCTTTAGGTATAGAACGTGACCAACCTGGCCATCCTACCCACCGCCTTCTTTTAGAAAAAGGTATCTTAATATTCGAGGGACTATATCTCCGGGAGGTAGAACCTGGTTTTTATTACTTTTTATGTTTTCCTCTTAAAATAAAAGGAGGAGATGGCTCTCCAGCACGAGCCATACTTTTTAGAATGTAAAATGAAAACTTTAATATTTTTTGGAGCCACAGGGAACCTCTTTACCCGGAAAATTTTTCCTGCTCTATCTTCTCTTTTTTACCACTATGAGATGAAAGATGTAACTCTCATAGCCTTAGGAAGACGTTTTGCTAAAGAAGAAGATTACCGGAGATTTCTTCAAGAAACCTCCCCGGGAGAAAAAACGGAGCTATTAGAACGAGTTTTCTATATCTCAGGAGATTTAGAAAATCCGGAAACCCCTTCTCAGCTCAGTCAATTAATTAGCAAAGCAGGAGAGGAAGAGGTAATATTTTATCTATCTCTTCCTCCATCTCTTTATAAATCAGCTTTAAACACTATGGAGGTCACTCTATCTTCCATCTCGCCTGTAGAGAAGAAAATAGCTTTAGAAAAACCATTTGGTTCCAGCGAAAAAGATTTTGAAGAACTGGAAAAAGCTCTGAAAAAAATTTTCCGAGAGGAAGAAATCTTTTACGTCGACCATTATTTAGGAAAAGCCACAGTTCAAAACCTCATCATTCTCAAAGCTGAAAACTTATTTATAGAGAAACTTCTTTCCCGGTCTTTGGTAAAAGAAGTGCGTATCGCGGTAAGTGAAAAAGAAGGAGTAGGTGAACGAAAAAAGTTTTACGAAGAAACGGGGGCTATAAAAGACATCCTCCAGAACCATCTTCTCCAGCTTTTCACTCTTTTAGCTATAGACATCCCTCCTCTTTGCGAAGAAGATAGAAAAGAGTGTCAGAAATTCTTAGAAAGTGTATCCCAGGCCAAAAGCCAGTTACTCACCCAGATTCAGTTACCTCCCCAAGAAGCTATTTACTTAGGGCAGTATGAACATTACCGGGAAGAAGTAGGAAAACCTCATTCCCAGGTAGAAACTCTGGTTTACTTACCTCTTTATCTTTCTTCAAACCGGTGGCAGGGAGTGCCTTTTCGAATGTTAACGGGAAAGAAAATGGCGGAGAGAGAATCATATATCGAGGTGGTGTTCCATTCCCATTTTCCAGAGGATAACCGTCTCCGTATAGAAATCCAGCCCGAGGAAAGAATAGACCTCTTAATAAGAGCAAAAGCACCAGGAATGGGGTTATATTCTTCTCCCGTCCGACTAAATTTTAGTTATTCGGGAAGTTTCGGCGCCAACACTCCCGAAGCCTACGAAAAGATAATATACGACCTGTTAGTCGGAGATAGAACTCTATTTCCCGATTCTACTTTCATTCGTCGGGCTTGGCGAGTAATAGACCAGTTGATTTCTATTATCCAGAAAGAGGGGATTAAGCCTCGTCTTTACCCGGAAGACACTCTAACCCCGGAATATTTTTGGCATTTACCTCTGCAATATAACTCAAGTCTCCCGGGCGAAAATCAAACGGTTAGTTAATATAACTGAGACCAGTATGATACCCCACAAGGCACTGGCCAAATGAGAACTCAATCCTAAAAGGTTAAAACCAGTAGCCACTACTTGCAAAACTATCATAGATAGAATCAGACCTCCTACTTTTCCAAACCCTCCTGAGGGGTTCACCCCTCCTAACACACAGGCCAAAACAGTAAGGAGGAGGTATGATTCTCCATATCCTGCCTGAGCAGCATTGAATCGGGCAGTCATAACTATTGAGGCTACTCCAGCTAAAAAACTACAGAGGAGATATACCCGAAAAATTACTCTTTTATTGTTAACCCCGGAAAAAAGAGTGGCGGTGGGGTTAGAACCTAAAAGATACAACTGGATACCAAAAGGAGTTCGGTTGAGAATGAGAGACATAAAAGCAGCGGCAATCAAAAAAATGATAAAAGGCATAGGAATACCTAAAATCGTTCCATCTCCTAAGAAAAGAAAACTTTGAGGAAAACCAGCTATCACGTATCCTTTTGTTATAACTAAAGCCACTCCTCGGATAAAAATCATCATACCCAGAGTGGCAATCATAGCCGGTATAGAGCAAAAAGCCACCAGTGCCCCTTTTAGAACTCCCAACCCCAGAGAAAGAACCAGGCCTAAAACAATGGCTAAAAAAGGTGAAAAATTAAATTGGGTCATAGATAAAGCAATTATAATCGCCGATAAATTAGCCGTAGAAACTATCGATAAATCAATTCCTCCAGTCAGCATAGGAGACATCTGAGCTAAAGTTAAAAGACCCAGCAAGGGCAATTGGAAAGCGATGGCCTGCAAACTATGCAGCTCAAAGATTTTACCTTTAGTAAGTAACCCAAAGAGCAAGAATATAGCTACCAATATAATAACCAGAATAAGGAGTTGAGGGTTTTTACTCTTAGAAAAGGGGTTACTGGACAAGAATTTCACCTTCCCTTTTGGCTTTGGCCTTTTGCTGGTAAGCACTGATTCCAGCCGCCGCTACAATTATGGCTCCCATTATGACTTCATGCCAGTAAGCCGAGGCTTTCATCAAAATTAACCCATTCTTAATGATGGCAATCAGCAAAACTCCCAAAAAAGCTCCCCCGGCACTTCCCGAACCTCCAAAGACACTAGCTCCACCTAAAATAGCAGCAGCTAAAATATCTAACTCTCCTCCCACTAAAGAGTTGGGTTGAATCATCTGGTTTAAAGAAGCGTTAACGAAAGAAGCCAAACCAGCCAAAGCTCCCATAAAACAATAAACAAATAACTGAATGCGAAATATATTAAATCCTGCTCTCCTAGCCGCTTCTAAGTTTCCACCTACGGCATAGATTTTCCGCCCAATAGGAAAGTATTTAAGAATCATCCAGGTGAAAATAGCCAGAATTATCCACAGAAGGATAAAAATGGAAAAGCCATATTGGACTCCTCGAGCATTAACTAAAGAAAAAACCTGCAATCGAGAAAAACTCCGGAAGGAAGGAGGAAAATTATATATCCACTTCCCTCCACTGAAAAACATCAAAAAACCAAAGAAAGCGTTAAGGGTGGATATGGTAATTATCACCGGATGAACTTTAGTATAATAAACTAAAACCCCATTGATAGCTCCCAGAGCAATGCCAATGGGTATAGGAATGAGAAAAGCCACCAGGACATTATCTATGTAATAAGTAGTTATTATCAATCCCATAATATACTGAGCAATAGTAGCAGTGGCAGTAAAGGAGACATCTATCCCTCCCGAGATTAAAACCACCAACTCTCCTAAAGCTAGGATACCCAAGAAAGTATTGCTCCGCAACATATCAAACCAGTTTTCCAGAGTAAGGAATTTAGGGTTTATCAGGGTAAGAAAGAAGGAAAGAGCCACAATAATTATCCCTAAATAAAATTCAGTCTGCTGAAATATTTTTTTATTGACCAAATAAGCTTCCCTTCCTATCACTGTAAGATAATTTTTCTAAGTTCTTCTTCTGAGGTCTCCGAGGGGAAGAATTCCCCCACAATTTGACCATTTTTCATAACTAAAATCCGGTCGCAATTATTTAAAACTTCAATTTCCTCATCCGATATAAATATTAAGCTCAGATTTCTTTGAGACAATTCTCGAATGGATTGATAAATACTTTCTTTAGCTGCCACATCTACTCCATGAGTAGGAGTATCGAGGATCAGGAGACGCGGGGAAGTCAAAATCCATTTGGCTAACACCACTTTTTGCTGGTTACCACCAGAGAGGGTTTTAACCGGTAATTCTACACTTTCAGTCTTAATATTAAACTCCTGAACCGCCTTTTCTGCCACAGCCTTTTTCTTCTGCAAATCAACTAATCCCATTCCCTTTATTATCTGGCAGAGCACAGTAATCACTAAATTGTCCTCTACACTGTGGTCTAACACTAACCCTTGAATTAATCTATTTTCCGGAACATAACCAATCCCTAAATTAATTGCCACTTGGTTAGAATCGATCATTTGAGATTGGCCTTCAAAATATATTTTCCCCTCATCCGGAGGGTTTAACCCAAAAATAGTAAGAGCAAGCTCTGTACGACCAGACCCTCGAGGGCCAATCAACCCCAGAATTTCTCCCTGATAAAGAGAAAAACTCACTTTTTCGTAATGCCCTTTTTTAGTAAGATTTTCTACTCGCATAATTTCTTCTTTTTGGGATAAATCCCGAACGCTGGAAGGACGAGAAGAAATCTCTTTACCTGTCATAAGGAAAGAGAGCCGCTTTTTATCTAATTCTTTTTGCTGAAAAGTTCCTATTTTTTTCCCATCTCGAAAAACAGTTACTCGTTCGCTGATTTCTAATACCTCATCCAAACGATGGCTGATAAACAAAAAGGAGATATTACGAGCTTGAAGTTCATGGATAAAAGCAAACAATCGGTTTACTTCTCGGCGAGTAAGAGAAGAAGTAGGCTCATCTAAGATGATAAGCCGAGCCTCGCTGGCGATGGCTCGTAAGATGGCTACCAATTGTTGGTCGGCAACTGAGAGATGGTTTACTTCGGTTTCAGGGTCAATATCTACTCCTAATCTATCCATCACCCGAGTAGCCTCAGCTTTGAGGTCTCTCCAGTTTATCAATTTTTGAGTTTTTTCTAAATAACGGTGAGAAAGGATATTTTCCGCTACCGATAGGTTAGGAAAGAGAGATAAATCTTGGTGGACTACGTGAATCCCCAAACGAAAGGCGTCAAAAGGATTATTTATCTCTACTTTTTGACCGTTAACTTCAATTTCTGCTCCCTTTTCTGGCCTTACCACCCCAGTTATAATCTTCACCAGAGTGCTTTTCCCTGAGCCATTTTCCCCCACTAAACCATGTACTTCACCGGGGAAAATGGTGAAATCTACCCCCTCTAAGGCCACTACTCCACCGTATCTTTTACTTACATTTTGGAGAACCAAATAAAACTTTTTTGGGGTTTCCTCGATTTTCTGGGACAACTGTTTCAACTTCTCCTAATCGTATTTTTTAAAAAAAGGGGGGATATCCCCCCTTTTTTTAAAAGCCTAAGGACTCCGCCTCTTCGGCGGTTCTCATTACTTTGACTTGGTTAACCGAGATTACTTTCCCATTAATGCTTATAGGACCTAATCCCGGTATCTCCATCCCTTCAGCTATTTCTTTCTTATCGAGCATTTGCTTAGCGATGTATACCATAGCATAACCGGCGTCTTTGGGGTCCCAAGTTTGCAGCCAATCTATTGCCCCGGTACGGAAGTAAGGAATAGCGGTAGAAGGGACAGCACCTCCCACCACAATAATTTGATCTTCCAACCCTTTTTCTGTTACTGCCTGTGCTGCCCCGAGAGGTCCTAAGCTTCCCCAACCGATAACTGCCTTCAGTTCGTCTCCATAG
>JARRCQ010000041.1 GCA_029982105.1 Candidatus Atribacteria bacterium
ACTGCGGCTACCATAAATAATCGTTATCTTGCCAAAGTTTTCCCGATGCTTAAAACAATATTTAATAAATGATCTTACCGGGGCCAAGCCTATGCCCCCGGCTATAAAAAGCATATCTTTACCCTTACATGACTCAACCGGGAAACCATTACCATAAGGTCCTCGCAGGCCCAGCTTCTGTCCTACTTCAATGCGGTGCAGTTCACCAGTCATTAATCCAACTTTCTTTATAGCAAACTGTAAGTTTTCTTGTTCTTCTTGCCAAGTACAAGAGAACATACCTTCCCCCACCGGTAATAGTGATACCATCGCTAACTGACCGGGCCCTATATCAAAGGGTACTCCACCCTCTGGTTTTTTTACATAAAAAGTCTTAACATCAGGGGTCTCATCAACAATATCTATAACCTCGACTACGGAAGGAACCAGCGGTTTTTCACAATTACATTTATGCATCAGGATCCGCCTCCTTTAACTCCTCAATTACCCTGGCTATGCTTATTCCATTAGGACAGGCTGCAATACATCGTCCACAACCGGTGCAAAGTGATCTTCCGTATCTTTCATAAAAGAATTCTAATTTATGCAGAAAACGGTTGCGAAACTTTTCCTTGGTTGTAGGGCGTGGATTATGTCCTCCAGCCATCATGGTATATTCCGAGTACATACAGGAGTCATAACAGCGAAAGCGATAACCTTCATCTCCCCACATCTTCACCTGTATATCAAAGCAATAACAAGTAGGACACAAAAAAGTGCAGGCGCCACAATTTAGGCAACGCCAGCTGAGCTCATTCCATTCTTCGTCTTCAAAATGATGGTAAAGCTCCTGAGGAAAATAAGAAGGAAGAGGAGAAGGAAGCTCATTTTCAACCTCCTGTTGCAGAGCTTGCATTTCCTCTTTTATTTTTTCTCCCCCCTCTTCACTGAAAGCTAAAAGTTCCCCTTCTCCTTGGATATAAATATCTTCTTTTCGAGGGACTAAAAATAAAGCCTCCTCGTCTCTCCAGAAAGGACCTCCTCCCACTAAAGAACAAAAGCAAGTAGGTTCCGGCTGGAGACAAGCTAAAATCCCTAAAGAAAGAGCTTTCCTTCTCAACCAATAATTTTTATCTACGGGAAGGTGTAGAAAAACTTTGTCGGTTACTTCAATTATCGCTCGAGCCTCACAGGGAAGGAGAAAAAGAAAGGAAAACTCACCGGAAACTTCTCTTTCTTCTATTTTCCATTCCTCCCCTGCCCACAGGTAACGATACATTTCCTCTCCCGAGGGAAAAAGAACTTCTTTCCCACTTTTAACCACTTTCCCCTCCGCGGGAAACCATTCTCCATATCTCTTTTTAGCTCGCTCAGTTAAAAATATTCTATCTTTTTTGGTTTCTATCCACTCCCACCATTTTCTCTTAGCTATTAATCCCTCGCTCATCGCTTCCCTCACTTTATAAATTCCCCGGGGTCATTCTCTTTATAAGTTAAAAGAGGAGCTTCTTCCTCCAGTGATAACCCGGCTTCAAAAGAAAAGCTATTTTTGATTATCTCTTCTACTTTTAATGGTAAAAGCCCAATTTTTATCTCCTCCGGACAAGCCCGTTCGCAAGCACCACACTCTACGCACCTTCCAGCTAAATGTATACTTCTACCTAAATGGAAAAATGAGTTGTCAGAAAGAGTGGGAACACCACTGATCCAGCGAGGCACATCACTTTCGGCAAAACATTCCTTACAATAACACAAAGGACAAGCATTGCGACAGGCATAGCAGCGGATGCAACGACTCAATTCTTGGGTAAAAAACTGCCACCTCTCTTCCTCCGATTGGCTACTTATCCTTTCTAAGTAATCTACACTAGATCCCCGTGACTCTCTTTTCTCTCCTATCAAGTCATCCCAGAGAGGGGGGTTGGGATATCGGCAACGGACACAGGTATCTTCTAAAAAAGAGTCTATTTCCCACTTTTTACCCTGGCAGAGAAAACCACTTTCTTCCCAGGAGAAATCCTCTTCTTTTATCTCCCCTAACTTTTCTTCTAATTTTCTCTTACTGATTATCCCCGGACATGGTAATCCTATTATATGAATTCTCTCCCGAGGAAATTGCTCCTCCCGGAGGAGAACTACCACTGCTCGGGCATCACACCCTTTAGCTAAAAGAGCAATTTTCTTAGAGCTATCCCGGTAAGGTAACAGATAACGAGCTAAATTAGGACTGCAAAAGTGATTCCATACCAGTTGCTCTGTATCCTCAGGGGAGGAAACTAAAGTGGGTCTGGCCTGAAAAGGTAGAGACCCGGAAGTATAACCAATAACTAAGTCTACTGCCTTTACTTCTAAAAGCTCCTTAGCTTTTCGTCGTATTTCTTGTTCAAACATAGAAAGTAAACTCCTTCACTAACTTTTGAGCGGGACCTAATTTTTTCACTTTCTCTACTGTCTCTTCTACCACTTGAGAAAATTTTTGCCCTTCCGAAGCTGAAACCCAGGAAAATTGCACTCTATCTTTTTCTATTCCCAGCCACTGTAGCAATTCATGGAGAACAAAAAACTTACGTCGGGCAAAATAATTACCACTTAAGTAGTGACAATCACCAGGATGACAGCCAGACACCAGAACTCCATCTGCTCCTTCCCGCAGAGCTTTCAAAATATAAAGAGGATTAACTGCTCCCGAACAAGGAACTCGAATCACCCGGATGTTAGGAGGATATTGAATTCTACTTATCCCTGCTAAATCAGCACCGGCGTAACTACACCAGTGACACAAAAAAGCTACAATTTTAGGCTCCCAATCGTTTTTCATAATATATATTCCACCTCAGAGACTATCTCTTCCGGGGTAAAGCCTTGCACCCGGATGGCTCCACTTTTACAGGTAGCACTACAAAGACCACACCCTTTGCACAAAGCAGCGTTAACCTCCGCCACTTTTTTCTCCTGGTTTACCTTTACCGCTCGATACTGACAAACTTTCTCGCAATCACCACAAGCAGTGCATCTTTCCTTTATCACTTCAGCAATTTGAGCTCCGGATTGAATGGTGTCTTTACTTAAAACATTCATAAGTCGAGAAACACAGGCCTTAGCTTGCAAGATACTTTCTCGGGCTGGTTTGGGACTGTGAGCTAAACCACACACATAAACTCCGTCGGTGGCAAAATCCACTGGTCTTAGCTTCACATGAGCTTCCAAAAAGAAACCATCCTGATTCAGAGGCACTTTGAATAGCTGAGCTATTTTATCATTGCTCTGTGGCTCTATTCCAGCACTTAAAACCACTAAATCACTAAGAAGAGTAACTTCTTCTTCTAAGGAACTCCGCAGATGCACAGTAAGGTTTTCTCCTAAAGACAGAGAAGGAGGAGAATCGTCGGGATAGGGGATAAAAACCACTCCTCTTTCTCGAGCTTCCCGATAATAGCTTTCCGCTAACCCATAGCTTCTCATATCTCGATAAAGAATACATACCTCGATCTGAGGAGAAAGTTTTTTGAGAGCCAGAGCATTCTTTAATGCTGTAGAGCAACAAACTTTACTGCAATATGGATGCTTATCGTCTCTTGAGCCCACACATTGAATCATAACCACTCGTCGGGGGAAAGAAGATAACCCTCTCTCCATCATTTTTTCTAATTCTACCTGGGTAATAATTCTCTGGTCTTCTCCATAATGGAACTCTCGAGGATGATATTCCCTACCGCCAGTGGCGATAATTACTCCTCCATGGCGGATAACCTTTTCTTCTCCCCTGATACGGAGCTTGCTTTCAAAGTTACCCACAAAACCGTTGACTTCTATCACTTCCGCTTCCCGAAAAACTTCTACATCTGGGTGTTCACTGATATCTTTCTCCAAACTATTCTTAAACTCTACCAAATCTTCTCCTTCTAAAGTAAAGCGGTGGCTAAAGCTTCGCAGTTGCCCTCCCAATTCCTTTTCTTTTTCCACGAGATACACCCGCAGGCCTTGACTTTGGGCTTCTTTTGCCGCCGCTAAACCAGCAAGTCCTCCTCCCACAACGAGAACTGATTTATCTACCGGAAGAGAAATAGGTTGTAGAGGCTCCAAAAAAGAGGCTTTGGCTACTGCCATAGATACTAAATCCTGAGCTTTTTGGGTGGCTTCCTCCGGTTGAAGCTGGTGCACCCAGGAACACTGGTCGCGAATGTTAGCCATTTCAAAAAGATAGGGGTTTAGCCCCACTTCCCGGAGAGTTTCCTGAAAAAGAGGCTCATGAGTACGGGGAGAACAAGAAGCCACTACTATTCTATTGAGATGGTATTCCTGTATTTTTTCTTTGATCCTCTCCTGAGTATCTTGAGAACAGGTATAAAGATTAGTTTCTACATAAGCCACTCCGGGGAGCTTTTTTACTTTCTCCGCTACTTCTTCTATGTTTACCACTCCAGCAATGTTTATCCCGCAGTGGCAGATAAACACTCCAATGCGTAGTGGTTCAGATTCCACATCTCTCTCCCGGGGATATTCCTTTTCCTTAACTTCCTGAAACCGAGCATAGTGGAGAAAAGAAGCCACTTCGCTCGCGGCAGCACTGGCTTCAACCACCGTATCGGGGATATCCTTAGGCCCACTCAAAGTTCCTGCTACCCATATTCCTTCCTTTAGAGAACGGATAGGGAAAAGAGAATCGGTATAAGGGAAACCTTCCGGACTGAGAGAAAAGCCTAAATTTTCCAGAGCGCTTTTTTCTTCCTCTTCCACTTCCAACCCTACCGATAGTACTACTAAATCAAACTTTTCTTTCTCTACTCCTCCCTGAGGGTTGGAATAATAAAGTTCTAAATCTCCATTATCCAGTTCTTTAATTTTATCTATTTTGCTTCGGACAAAACGGATTCCCTCTTTTTTAGCTCGTTCATAATAGCGTTCAAAATCTTTTCCATAAGCGCGAAGGTCGATATAAAAAATAGTAACCTGGAAGTTTTTCTCTCCTTCTAACAATAAATGTTCTTTGGCTACCAGAGCTTCTTTGATAGCATACATACAGCACACCGAAGAACAATAAGGCTTACCTCTTTCCGGGTCTCGAGAGCCTACACACTGGATAAAAGCCACTTTTTGGGGAACTTTCCCATCTCCGGGTCTTACCACTTTCCCTCGGAAAGGACCAGAAGCATTGAGAATACGCTCCAAATCAAGGCTGGTAACCACATTAGGATATTTTTTATACCCCAATTCTCGATAAGCAGAAGAAGGGTCAAATACTTTTGCTCCGGTAGCATAAATTATCGCTCCTACCTGTATTTTTTCTTCTCTATCTTGTTCTCGGTGGTTTATAGCTCCTCTTTGACAGGCTAAAACACACTGCCCGCACTCTGCACACCCCCCACAAACAAGACACCTTCTTGCTTCTTTTTGCGCCTCCTCTTCGCTGTATCCTGCGCTCACCTCTCTAAAATCTTTAATTCTTTCTGAGGGTTTGAGTTTTTTCATTTTTACTTGAGGCTCTCTTTCTCTATTCCAGGGAATGCTCAAAGGGGCAGGATGTCTTTTTTCTTCTCGGAATTCTTCCCCTTCTAAGAAACTGGCAATAGAAAGAGCGGCTCTTTTCCCCTGAGCTATAGCTTCCACCAAAGTAGAAGGACCTAAAACCACATCTCCTCCAGCAAAAACTCCTTCTCGAGAAGTGCGCAAAGCATCGTCTACCATTATCGTTCCCGAGGGAGTTAATTTTAGCTCCCCTTCTGGTAGGTCTACTTTCTGTCCCGTAGCCACTAAGAAAAGGTCTCCTTCTACTTCAAAACCAGCTCCGGGGATAATTTCTGGTCTTCTTCTTCCCGATTCATCAGGAGCACACAATCTCATAACATAAGTTTCCATAAATAGATGGCCATCTCGCTCGGTGAATCTCCGGGGACTGGCACAAAAATAAAACTCTACTCCTTCTTCTTGCGCTTCTTCGATTTCTTCAGCCCGGGCCGGCATTTCTTCTCGAGAGCGGCGATAATACACCGAAACCCGCTTTGCTCCCTGGCGGAGAGCACTACGAGCGCAATCTATGGCGACGTTACCTCCTCCAATCACCACTACATTTTCGGCCTGAGGGACATCATTCCCCTGGTTTAAAGAAACCAGATACCGAAGACCATCCCATACTCGAGGATGATCCTCTCCTTCCACTCCTAACTTCATCCCCCTCCACGCTCCCAGAGCTACATATACGGAAGAGAAACCTTCCTCAAACAAGGTAGAAAGAGAGAAATCTTTACCCCATTCCCGGCCATAGACTATTTTTACTCCCAAACTTTCAATAGCTTTTATCTCTTCTCCTACTACCTCTCGGGGGAGGCGGTAAGGAGGAATACCAAAAGTCATCATCCCTCCGGCTTTCTTTTCCTTTTCTAAAACAGTTACCTCGTAACCTTTTAAACTTAAAAAATAGGCGCAGCTCAAACCACTGGGTCCTGCTCCAATTACAGCTACTCTTTTTCCTTTTTTTCCTTCTGGCGAGGGGAGCGGACGAAGACTCTTTTCTTTTCCGTAATCAGCTAAAAACCGCTTGAGGTAAGGTATCCCCAGAGGCTCATCTAAAATAGCTCGCTGGCAGCGTTCCATACAGGGGTGATGGCAAGCTCTCCCACAGATACCGGGAAAAGGATTATCCATATAAACAGTTCGCAGGGCCTCTTCTAACTTGCCTTTTTTTATAAGAGCGATGTAGCCCTCTGCTTTTTGCTCCAGAGGACAACCTGCCTGACAGTTGGGCATTCCTCTTTTTTCAATAGTAAAAGCACCAGGAAAAGCCTGAGGAAAATAGCGAAATATAGCTTTTCTATTACTCAGTGCTCCTTCAAACTCATTAGGCAAATCCACCGGGCAAGCTTCTGCGCAATCACCACAACCAGTGCACTTATTTTCTTCTACAAACCGAGCTTTTCTTCTCACCCCTACGGTAAAATTACCTGCTTCTCCCTCAATGGACTCTACTTCTGAGTAGGAGAGAACTTCGATATTAAGATGTCTCCCGCATTCCACCAATTTGGGAGAGAGAATGCACATAGCACAATCGTTAGTGGGGAAAGTTTTATCTAAGCGAGCCATTAGCCCCCCGATAGAAGGAGAGGATTCTACCAGATATACTTTAAAGCCCGAGTTAGCCAGGTCCAGTGCTGACTGAATGCCCGCTATGCCTCCTCCTACCACTAAAACTTTGCCCACTTTATTTTCGGTCATTCTTTTCTTCTCCTTGTTTTTCCACCCAGGGGAGTTTCTGAATTTCTTCCTGGTAAAAATTTACATATTCTTGAAAGGAGGGGATTTTTTCCTCCCACAGATAATCAATCAAATCCCGACGCAACTTCTGGGTTCGACAGTCTATGTCTTCCACCATTTTTATCCAATGAGCATCTACATAGCCTTCTTCGGTGGCTATCTCCCGTAAAACTTTCAAGATGTTTGTAAACTCTACATCTTGAGGGCAATGAGCAGTACAACGGTAGCATCCCACACACATCCAGATAAATTTAGAGCGCAATACCTTTTCTCTCTCTCCCAATAACACCTCATGAATTATCCGTCGAGGGTTAAAACCTCCTTCTACCTCTGCCACCGGACATCCGGCGGTGCAGACACCACAGGAAAAACAAACCAACAATCCTTCTCCCCCTGGACGATTCGCTACCTGATATTTGAATTGATAATCCACAGCCATCACTTTAGCTCCTCCTCGGACGAGGGTATAAGTTAGCTCCCCTTACTATATCTGGGACTATGCTTTCCCAGGATATAGCCATAATATGCACTCCCCTCACTCCCTCTATCTTTTTCAACTGCTCAATAGTTTCCAGGCAGATTTTTACTCCCTCTTCTTTGGGGTCTTTAGCCTCCCTCATCCTCTCTACCAAAGAATCAGGGACCACCAACCCCGGAACTTCATTTTGCATATAACTCAAAGCCGCCAGAGATTTAACCGGAATCACCCCGGCTAAAATAAAGGCCTTCTTATCCAGACCCGTTTTTCTAACCTCTTCCATAAACCGGGAAAAAATCTCCAGGTCAAAAACCGCCTGGGTCTGGATGAACTGTGCTCCTGCTGATATTTTTTTAGCTAAGCGAATCACCCGAAATTCCAGAGGGTCGGCAAAGGGGTTTTCCCCTGCTCCTAGAAAAGCTTTTATCTCTCCCTTCAGGGGTTCCCCATTTTGAAAAATCTTTTCATCCCTCATATTTTTTAAAATTTGCAAAAGCTGTACAGAATCTATATCAAAAACATTTTTAGATTGAGGATGATTTCCCATACTCTGATGGTCTCCAGTAAGGCAGAGAAAATTCTCCACCCCCCAAGCGCAAGCACCTAAAAAATCACTCTGAAGAGCGATGCGATTTCGGTCTCTGCAGACCATCTGCATCACCGGCTCTATCCCCTCATCTTTAACTATCAAACAGCTGGCAAAACTGGAAAGACGAACAATGGCGGTCTGATTATCGGTGATATTTACGGCATCCACAAAACCCTGCAGTCCAGCACATTTTTTCTCTATTATTTCTCGGTTGGTTCCTTTGGGAGGTCCGACTTCTGCCGTAACCGCAAACTCTCCCCGGCGAAGGATTTCTTCTAAAGCACTCATAACCGGACATCCTCCCGTATCATTTTCCTCTGTCCCCCATAGCGAGAAGTAGACCAATCCCGGGGAGGCTGAATGGCATACAGAGCTTCCAATTGGTTTTCTTTTTTCAACCGGTCATAGATGAGCTGCCAGGCACAATCTCTATCGGGTTTTACTTCACACTTCCCATTTTTTGAACCTCCACAAGGTCCATTCATAAGGCTTTTAGCACAGCGAGTAACCGGACAGATATAAGCAAAAAGATGGACGATACAGTTTCCACAACCCCAGCACCGCTCCTCCCAAAGACCTTGTTCTTTGGGCATACCCATAAAAGTAGTATTGAGGCCGGGGGAAATCTTTTTCCCGGGATAGCACTCCCCAAGAGCCTGCACTCCCACTCCACAAGCTAAAGAAATTATGGCATCTGCTCTCGCTATTTCTTCCTTCGCCCGCAGATTAAATTCTGGTTCACATTGCCTCTCTAAAGTAAAATCTTTTGTTTCCCATCCCTTCAAGCGCAAAAGAGAGGAAAGCTCTCGAGCTTCTTTTTCTCCTCCCGACATACAAACTGTGACGCAAGTTCCACAACCTAAAACCAGGATTTTTTCTCCAGGTACTAAAAAAGACAAAATTTCTTTAATCGGCTTTCGTTCAGCTATTATCATTTTCCTCTCCCAAAGAGCTCCTCGCTCACTTTTTCTATCTCCCCTACTTTGCCGGAAGTGACAAAAGCCACAGC
Organism: Candidatus Atribacteria bacterium; assembly: GCA_029982105.1. GTDB lineage: Bacteria > Atribacterota > Atribacteria > Atribacterales > Caldatribacteriaceae > Sordicultor. The sequence continues at coordinate 9,304 of JARRCQ010000041.1, forward strand.
CACTTTTTTCGGGATATCGGCTTCCTGCAACAGAGAATTTACTCTTTGCACTTTGAGATAAGCTCCCTGGCTTCCTTTTTGATTGTGACAGCTATCCAGAGGACAACCAGCCAAAAGCAGAGCATCACTATTTTCTAAAATGCGGAACATTGCTTCCTCGGTTACCAAACCTAAACAAGGAAGAGAAAAAATTTTTACTTCATCAAAAGGAAGAGAGCCTTTTTCTCCCCACCGGAGAAGAGCAGGATAACCACTTTTGTCACAACCTAAAGCTACTACTCTCATTTCTTCCTCCTAAAGATACTGCAGATATCCAGTCCTGAGGTGATAAGCCTTTTATTTCGATAGCGTGAGCCGGACAAAAAGAGACACAGAGCCCACAGAGGTGACACCGTTCCCCATTTATTCGAGTTTTCTTCCTTTCTCCTTCTATTTCTATAGCCTCCCAGGGACAGGTACGCAAACAGGTAAGACAAAGAACACATTTTTCTTCGTCTACCTCTCCTCTACCTATCTCCCTTACTACTCCCTCGGTTAAATATTTTTCC
>JARRCQ010000042.1 GCA_029982105.1 Candidatus Atribacteria bacterium
CAGTAAAAAGATGTTTTTATTATTCTTTATTTCAAACCTTCGGCACATTTTACTACCATTACTGGAAGACAAGTTCTTTTGATTACTCCGATAGTAACGCTCCCTAAAAATATACTGGCTAAACCAGTTCTTCCGTGAGTTCCCATAACTATAAGATTGACTCCATTTTCCTCAGCAAACTTAGCTATTTCTTCTGCTGGTTCTCCTACTGCTACTTCTAATGCTGTTTCTTCGGTAAGAGAATAATTTGGAGCATTTTTTTGAAACTCCTCTCTCATATCGTTCTGGATTCTAAGCACAACATTTTCCCAGGGGTTGCCAGGTTGAGAAGTAAGAGCGTTGACCTCAGCCAAAGTAAGAATATGGAGAATAGTTATTTTTGCTCTAAATTTTTCGGCTAAAGAAACAGCATTTTCTATAGCTAAATCAGAAAAGGGAGAGAAATCAGTGGGCACTAAAATATGAGAAATTTCCATATTGTTTCCTCCTTTCATATAAATTTTCTTTAGCTTAACCTATTTTGAACAAAAAGAGAAGATGGGTTTTATGTATTTTCTAGAACTTGTGGTCTATTAGGAGTATCCGCAAAACCTGCCAAAATCTTAAATAACACAAAAGGCTACTGAACAATAAAAGACAGCCATAATTATCTTGCAAAGTTGTTTTAATCACTTTACAATTAAGAAACAATTTAAAAACATAAAAACAAGGAAAGGGGAAATGGAATACTTACAGATTCTTTTTAAGTTAGTTTTAGCTATGGCTCTGGGGGGAATTATAGGTTGGGAAAGAGAAACAGTAAACAAACCTGCTGGGCTTAGAACTTATGTTTTGACTTGTCTTGGGGCTACTCTCATAACCATCATTTCTATTACTTTACCTGGTTCAGATCCAGGAAGAATAGCAGCCCAGGTAGTTTCCAGTATGGGAGTTTTAGGAGCAATAGTAGTACTTCGAGAAGGAACAGCACTACGAGGCATTACCACTGCGATAGCAATGTGGCTTATGGGTGGAGTAGGAATTGCTATAGGAACGGGAGAATATTTTGCTGCTATAGTAACTACTCTACTTACTTACGGCGTACTAGTTTTCCTCCGCTCTTTTGAAGCTAAAATTCTAAAACATGGGACAGAAAGATTGCTTACCGTAAAGGCTAAAAATAGGCCAGGGCTTATTGGAGATATTGGAAGTGCTTTAGGAAATTACGAAGTAAACATAGTAGATATAACATTAGAAATATCGGGAGAAGAAGCAGAAATATCTTTCAAAGTAACTACTCCTCCTCACGTAGATCTCTCTTCTTTGCTGCAAAAGGTTCAGAACTTTCCCGATGTACAAATAGTAAAGTGGGAGTAATATTGCTCCACCAGTAGTATTTATTTGCTTTTTAAGTTTTTATTTTTTCTTTATCTTTTTTTGGGGGTTATGAGGGGGTCTACCCCCTCGTAGTCTTTTTAATCTAATTTGCTTTTTGCTTACGCCGCAGGCACTGAGGGATGTTTTCCTCTCAGTAATCTTGAGCTTTTAAGTTTTTGTGTTCTTTTGCCTTTTAATTTTACGCCGTAGGCTGTATTTGGTCTTTCTCCTTTTTTAGCGCCGCAGGCTGCTCCTACTTGCGATGACAGGAAAAAGAAAGGGGTTTATAAGGGGAAATTCTTTTCCCCTTATACGGAGAAAGGTTTTTCCTTCCTCCGTTGTCTTTATCTTTTCAATCTTCTAAATTTTACGCCGTAGGCTGTATTTCCAGTCCGATTGACAGCAAAAAAAGTAGTAGTATAATAGCTACCAATTAGTTTGCTTGCTAACCTTTAGTTAGTTAAGCAGTTTATTTATAGAGAGGAGACTTGATTCATTGCTTACTAAAGAGTCGGATGACACAATCTTTCTGAACTTAGAAGGAATAGACCCCATCTCTATTCAGGTATTTCAGTCTCTTTTTAAATTTATGCGTTTCCACAGTCAGCTTTTATTTAAACTAACCTCTGAAAAAGGCATTTACCCCGGGCAAGCCGTGTGCCTGTGGTTTATTAACCAAAATTCAGGGGTCAGCCAGCGCGACCTTGCCGAAAAAATGCACGTAGCACCCCCCACTGTAACTCTTATGCTTCAAAAGTTAGAAAAAGCAGGATTAGTGATACGCAAAGAGGACGAGCACGATCAGCGCTTGAGCCATACTTATCTAACTGATGCAGGTATAGAGATGTTGGGTGTGTTGAATGATATCTTGACCGATATTATAAATAGCAGTTTAGAAGGACTAAACCACGAGGAACAATGTAACCTCATACGCTTGTTGAAAGTTATAAGTTCCAATATAGAACACAATCTTTAAAATGAAAGGGAACGTATTTATATGAAAGATTTGTTGATAACATTTTTAAAACCCTACTGGAAACAAGTTACCCTCACTGTGGGATTATTGTTGGTGCAGGCCATATCTAACCTTTATTTACCCAGTTTGAATGCTGACATCATTAACAACGGTGTAGCCAAAAGCGATATCGGATATATTATAAAGACGGGCGGTTTTATGCTGATTGTAACGTTGCTCTTAGCAGCTTGCGCTATAGCTTCCTCATATTTTAGTTCTAAGATATCTATGAGCTTTGGTCGAGATATGAGAAGAGCTATTTTTCATAAGGTGGAGACTTTTTCTCAGGCTGATCTTGATAGGTTTGGGCCACCATCACTAATTACCCGTAACACCAATGATGTACAACAGATGCAGATGTTAGTGCTTTTAGGTTTAAATCTTATGGTTATGGCTCCTCTTATGTGTATAGGTGGTGTTATAATGGCCCTACGTCAAGATGTGGTGCTGTCTTCTTCCATAATCGTTATAATACCTGTTATGGCTGTGGCAGTATGGTTTATACTGATCAAAGCCACACCCCTTTTTCGCTCTATTCAGGTAAAAATAGACCGGGTAAATCAAATTATGCGTGAGAAACTTATGGGCGTCAGAGTTATAAGAGCATTTGTAAGAAATGATTACGAAGCTAAACGTTTTGATGAAGCTAACCGCGACCTCACTACTACCACATTAAGAGTAAATCGTATTATAGCCCTGGCTATACCGTCACTTATGGTCATTATGAATATGTCTGCTGTTGCTATAATATGGTTTGGTGGTCACAGAATAGACAGCGGGGCTATGCCCATAGGAAATCTAACTGCTTTTCTAACATATATTATGGAGATAATGATATCAATAATGTTAGCTATGGGTATGTTCGTAATGGTACCCAGAGCTGAGGCATCAGCTGAACGGATAGAGGAAGTGCTCAATACCGAACCTTCAATAAAAGACCCGGCTACACCAACAGAACCTCATAAAACAAGAGGAATTGTAGAGTTTTGTGATGTGGAGTTTAGTTATCCAGGCGCAGAAGAGTCAGTGCTTCGAGATATATCATTTATAACAACACCGGGAAAAACAACCGCCATAATAGGAAGTACAGGATGTGGAAAAAGTACTTTAGTAAATCTAATACCTCGTTTTTATGACGTGACCGGAGGCAGTATAAAAATAGATGGTGTAGATATACGTGACATGCGCTTGCGAAATTTAAGAGATCGAATAGGGCTGGTACCTCAGAAGGCTTTTCTTTTCAGTGGAACCATAGCTGATAATTTGCGCTATGGCAACGAGAATGCTACAGATGAAGAACTCTGGCATGCATTAGAAGTAGCTCAAGCTAAAGATTTCGTAATGGAGATACCTGGCCAACTGCATGCTCCGGTAGAGCAAGGAGGAGTTAACTTTTCAGGAGGACAACGCCAGAGGTTGGCTATTGCTCGAGCACTGGTCAAAAAGCCAGAGATATATGTGTTTGATGATAGTTTTTCTGCTTTAGACTTTAAAACCGATGCTCAGTTACGGTTAGCACTCAAAAAAGAGACTGTCCATTCTACAATGATTATTGTTGCTCAGCGAGTAAGCACCATTATGGATGCTGATCAAATTATTACCTTAAACGATGATGGTACCATAGCCGGGATTGGTACTCACAATCAGCTTATGGAAACCTGTGCAGTATATCGCGATATAGTATATTCCCAACTTTCCGAGGAAGAAGTAGCATGAGAATAAATAATAGTCAGAACAGTAATAATATGAGAACTCAACCACAGAGACAGCACGGTGGGTTTGGTGGTGGTCGTGTTGCTGCAATGCCAGCAGAAAAAGCCAAAGACTTCAGAGGAACGCTTAAGCGTCTTATAGCTTACCTCAAACCTCAAGCTATGCCCTTATTGTTAGTGGTAGTATTTACCATCCTCAGCGTGACATTTACTATCTTAGCACCAAGAATAATAGGTGAAGCTACCAACGAGCTATTTGGGGGAATAATGGGTAAACAGTTACCGGCTGGTATAACTAAAGATCAGGCCATAGCTGAGTTGAAAGCCAATGGACAAGACCAGCTAGCAGAGATGATATCGGCAATGGACGTTACGCCAGGTAAAGGTGTTGATTTTAACGCCTTATTGCGTATATTGAGTGTTCTTGTAGCTGTGTATCTTCTGGCTGCTTTTTTCCAATGGCTGCAGCAATATACTATGGCTGGTGTAGCACAAAATACGGTATACCGGCTACGACGGGACGTGGATGGAAAACTTGCTCGCTTGCCTTTAAAATATTACGATAACCATCCTCACGGCGATATCTTAAGCCGAGTAACTAATGATGTAGATAATATAGCCCATACTCTACAGCAGAGCATTACCCAGATAGTACATGCCATAGCAGTAGTCGTAGGTGTGCTGATTATGATGTTTTCCATAAGTCCACTTCTATCATGTATATCACTTGTTATCATACCATTATCTCTTCTGGTCACCATGTTTGTTATCAGACGGTCTCAGAAATACTTTATAGCTCAGTGGGATAGCACTGGTGCCTTAAATGGTCACATAGAAGAATCGTTTACTGGTCATAATATCATCGAAGTGTTCAATCAGCAAGATAAAACTATAGAGCGTTTTGATAAAGAAAATGAAAGGGTTTACGAAGCCAGTTTTAAAGCTCAATTTATATCTAGCATAATACGTCCGGCCATAAATTTCCTAAATAACGTAAACTATGTGGTAATATGTATTGTAGGTGGAATACATGTAGCTACTGGTCTCATCACGTTAGGTGGCGTGCAGGCTTTCATCCAGTATTCCAGACAATTTACTCAACCTGTAGTCCAGGTTGCCAGCATCGTAAACATCCTTCAATCTACCATAGCTTCTGCAGAACGAGTATTTGAATTACTGGATGAAGAAGAAGAAAGGCCAGACACTGAAAATCCAATAATGTTAGAAAACGTAAAAGGGCATGTAAAATTTGAACATGTATACTTTAGTTACACTCTTGATAAGCCTTTAATTGAGGATATGAACCTGAACGTACATCCTGGACAAACTGTGGCTATAGTAGGTCCCACAGGTGCCGGAAAAACAACTCTGGTGAATCTACTCATGCGTTTTTATGAGATAGACAGGGGGCGCATTACCATAGATGGTGTAGATATTCGGGATATGAGGAGAGACGACCTGCGCAAGATCTTTGGTATGGTATTGCAGGATACTTGGCTATTCAACGGCACCATAAGAGACAACATTGCTTACGGTAGAGAAGGAGCTACTGATGAAGAAATAATAGCAGCTGCTCGAGCAGCATACGTAGACCATTTTGTCAGAACTCTACCCCAGGGATATGATACTGTACTTGGTGAAGATGCTTCTAACATATCCCAGGGACAAAAACAACTCTTGACCATAGCTCGCGCCTTTTTAGCTAACCCCAAGATATTGATACTGGATGAAGCTACCAGTTCAGTGGATACACGCACTGAAATGCTTATTCAGAAAGCTATGGCCAAACTAAGGAAGGGTCGCACCAGCTTTGTTATAGCTCATAGATTATCCACCATACGCGATGCTGATATCATACTGGTTATGGACAAAGGACGAATTATAGAACAAGGCAACCATGAGGAGCTTATGGCAGCGCGCGGTTTTTATTATGACCTCTATATGAGTCAATTCCTCTCTCCTGTGAGCGCTGATGTAGTATGAGCTTCCTAATGCCATACTATACAAAAGCCAACACAGTTAATATTTATACACCCGCACAAAATCTTTGAAGCAGCTACTTCGAATCCTATTTTCATCTTAGGAACTATAGTTCCTAAGATGAAAATAGCTGTAAAACTTAGATAAAAACCCTCTAAAGCAGAGGCTATTATTTTATCAATTCTTCATTCGCTTTTTTAATAGTTTCTTTTTGCTCCAGTCTTAATTCTTGCAATTTTTGTCTTACTTTACTATCTTGTAAAGCTAAAATCTCACCAGCTAAAATGGCCCCATTCTGAGCCCCCGACTTTCCAATGCCCACACCAGCACACGGGACTCCACCTGGCATCTGAACAATGGATAAGAGAGCGTCAATTCCCAAAAGAGGAGAAGAATTAATAGGAACTCCAATCACAGGAATTATAGTTTTAGAAGCTATCACCCCAGGAAGATGAGCAGCAAACCCAGCAAGGGCAATAAACACACCTACCCCTTCTTTTTCCCCTTTTTCTACAATTTCATCCACTGTTTCTGGTGAACGGTGAGCAGAAGCAACAAAAATTTGGCTATCAACACCCAATCTATCAAGCATCCTGATACACTCTTTCCCATACTCCAAATCACTTTTACTTCCACATATCACATATACTAAAGCCATTTTACTTCTCTCCTATAGCTCGAAAACCAATGTCTCGACGATAATAAACATTTTCAAAGTGAATTTCCGTTATTGCTCGGTAGACTTTGTCTTTGGCCTCTCGTAAAGTTTTGCCTCGAGCACAAACGTTTAGAACCCTTCCTCCTGCGGTATAGAAACCATCATCTCCTTTCTCTGTCCCAGCATGAAAAACTAAAACTTCATCATCTATTCGATTGGGAAATTTTTCCAGGCCAGAAATCTTTTTACCTATCTCATAATTACCGGGATAACCTTTACTGGCTAAAACCACTCCCAGTACAGGAAAATCACTTACCGAGAATTTAACCTCACTCAGCTTTCCCTCCCAAATAGCTAAATTTACCTCTAACCAGTCATTATTTATCCGGGGAAGCACCACTTGAGTTTCAGGGTCACCCAAACGCACGTTAAACTCTAAAACCCAGGGTTCTTTCTTTTTATCTACCATAATACCAAGATAAATAACTCCCCGATATTTTAGTTCTTCTTTTTTAATCCCCTCTAAAAGGGGATGAACAATATTCTTTTCCACTTTCCCTCGCACTATTTCATCTATTACTGGAGCAGGAGAATAAGCTCCCATTCCTCCAGTATTGGGGCCAATATCTCCCTCTCCCACTCTTTTGTGGTCTTGAGAAGAAGGAAGAAGAAAACAAGACTTACCATCCCAAAGTACCATCATCGTGGCTTCTTCGCCTTCTAAAAAATCTTCTATCACCACCCGCTCTCCAGCATTACCAAATTTTAGGTCTACCATAAGTTCCCCTAAAGCATCTATTGCTTCATCTACATCATAGGTAATATAAACTCCTTTGCCTCCCGCTAAACCATCAGCTTTAATCACTAAAGGATATGTATCTCTTTTTTTTAGATAATCTACTGCATCATTATAATCATCAAAGGTTTCAAAAGAAGCAGTAGGTATTCGGTATTTTTCCATAAAATTTTTAGCAAAAATTTTGCTGGACTCTAAAAGTGCCCCTCTTTGGTCTGGACCAATAATGGGAAGAGATCTATCCTCGAAAAGGTCTACAATACCTTGAGAGAGAGGAGCTTCAGGCCCTACAAGAGTAAGGTCGATTTTTTCTTCTTGAGCAAAAGAAACAAGGTCCGGAAGAGATTCTAAAGGAACACATTCTCCAATTTCACTCATTCCTCCATTTCCTGGGGCACAATAAATTTTATCTACCAGTTTACTCTGAGATACTTTCCAAGCTAAGCAATGTTCTCTTCCTCCACTCCCCACTATCATAACTTTCAACTTATCTCACCCCTTTTTAATAAAGACTCTCCGTCCTACTACGCTTAATTTATCTTCCAGAAATAGTTTAACTGCTTGAGGATAAATCTGATGTTCATATCGTAAAATCCGTTCCGATAAAGATTCCACCGTATCTTCATCTTCAACTGGACAAGAAGCCTGTAAAATTATTGGCCCGGTATCCATTCCTTCATCGACCAAATGAACAGTACATCCACTCACTTTAACTCCATAGTCTAAGGCCTGCTTTTGAGCTTCTAAACCGGGAAAAGCGGGAAGAAGAGAAGGATGAATATTCATAATCCGCCCTTGAAATCGAGCAATTATTTTCTTTCCCACTATCCGCATATACCCAGCTAAGCAAATAAGATGAGGATTCTCCTTTTCTAACACCTGAAGAAGAGCATCCTCATAAGCTCTCTTATGGGGGAAAATGTTGTAATCTAAAACTAAAGTGGAGATAGAAGCTTTACGGGCTTGCTCGAGGGCAAGAGCTTGAGGGTTATCACTAATTACCAAACTAATTTCTCCCGGTATATAGCCACCTTGAGTAGCCTCTATTAAGGCTTGAAGATTAGTTCCTCTACCAGAGACCAATACCACTATTTTTTTATCACTCAACTACCAGCACCTTCCTATCACTCTCTATTACTTCACCAATCATAATAACCTTTTCTCCTTCTTTTTCCAGTATATGAGAAGCCTTATCTGCCCCTTCCCGAGAGACAATTAACACCAAACCTATACCTAAATTAAATACTCTCCACATTTCTTCTTCTTCAATATTACCCAGTTTTTGGATGTAAGAAAAAATCCAAGGAATTTCAATTTTAGATTTATAGATTTTAACCCCCAAATAGGGAGGAAGAACCCGGGGAATATTTCCCACCATCCCTCCTCCAGTGATGTGAGACACTCCTTTTACCTCCACTTCCCGAAAAAGAGGAAGAACTGGCTTCACATAAATTTTAGTGGGACGAAGTAATTCTTCTCCCAGAATTTTCCCATCAATCTGGCTGGAAAGACTCGCTCCTTGAGATTGTAAAACTTTTCTTACCAGAGAATAACCGTTACTGTGCAGGCCTGAAGAAGTCAACCCTAAAAGGACATCTCCCTTTTGAATCTTTCCTCCATCGATCAAAGCACTTTTTTCCACTATCCCTACGGCAAATCCGGCTAAGTCATAGTCGCCATCTTGATAAAAATCGGGCATCTCCGCCGTTTCTCCTCCTAAAAGAGTACATCCTGCTTCTTCACATCCCCGGACAATTCCCGATATTATGCTTTTGAAGTTTCCTGCTTCCAATCTTCCACAGGCTAAATAATCGAGAAAAAACACCGGTTCAGCCCCCAGGCACAAAACATCGTTAACACACATAGCCACGAGGTCTATACCTATGGTATCGTGTTTATCTAAATCTATGGCTATTTTTAATTTAGTGCCTACTCCATCACTTCCTGCCACTAAACAGGGTTCCCTCCATTTTTCTCCTAACTGAAAAACCCCTGAGAACCCTCCTACACCAGAAATAACTTCAGGTCGATAGGTGCGAGAGACTAAACCTTTTATATCTTGTATTAGCTTATCTCCTAATTCTATATCTACTCCTGCTTTTTTGTAACTCCATTTTTCCTCCATATTCATCCCTCTATCCCTACTCTTTTCAAAATAAAATCAACCTGGCGAAGAAA
>JARRCQ010000043.1 GCA_029982105.1 Candidatus Atribacteria bacterium
AACTTAATACCTTCAATCTTTTGTTCTTTTCTAGTAGAGACTACACTTCCAATAACCTTGGCAAGTATCACTTTTTCATATCCTACTAATCAGTAATTTTGGGGGAATTTTTTACCGGACCTCGCCCCAGGGGAAGCACTTCATCAACATTGGCATGAGGCCGAGGAATAATATGAACTGAAATTACTTCGCCCACTTTTTCCGAAGCTGCCTGACCAGCATCTAGAGCTGCTCGAACTGCAGCAACATCACCACGAATGATAGCAGTTACATAGCCTCCTCCAATTTTTTCATAACCAACCAACTCTACCTTAGCAGCTTTCACCATAGCATCAGAAGCTTCTACCATTGCAGCAAAACCTCGAGTCTCGATCATACCTAAAGCATCACTATAAACTTCCATTTTCCCTGTCGCTCCTCTCATCTTTTTAGGTGTAAAGAAGGCCTGTATCCCTTCTTACCTTATTTTGTTAATTAACTAACATATTTTGTTATATTTTATAACACTAAATAAAAAGTTGTCAAGTAGAAACCAAAATTTATAACTCAAAAAGACTCCTTGTTCCAGTTGTTCCCTGGTCAATCGACATAATATAATCTTCCTGCAAGGTTAAACCCTCCTTTCAATATGGAGTGTACCACTACCAGTCAGGGTTTAATGACTACCTTTAGAGCTTCTCCCTTTTTAATGATGGCCAAACCTTCCTTTATCTGATTAAGAGGAAGGATATGAGTAACATATTTAACAGCACTACCAACTCGCCCATCTGCCAAGAGGCTCAAGGCCAGCCGATTCTGGATAACAGTAGAAGCATGAGCCCCAAAAACCCCCACTTCCTTGTAATGAATCAGGTTGCTATCCAGATAACCAATCGACTTATCCTTAGGCAATCCTCCAAAAAGACTCACTTTCCCTCTTCGAGCTACTATTTGCAGAGCCTGGTTTTGAGCTTCGCCTACTGGACAGGCAACAATAGCTACGTCTACTCCCCGACCATTTGTATGACTAAGAATCTCTTTCACTGGGTCAATTTCGGAACTGTTGATAGTAATTACGTCTTTCCCTAACAAAGAAGCGTGCTTCAGTCTTTCAGAGATTACATCTACCAGAAAAACCCGGGATGCACCCCTCAAAAGAGCAAGTTCTACATGAAACAATCCAATGGTGCCTGCACCAATAACGGCAACACTTTGTCCAATAGAGATAGAAAGAGGTTCCTGACCATTAATACAACAGGCAAGGGGTTCAGCAAGCGTTGCTTTCTCAAAAGACAGGCCTTCGGGAATCTTATTGACATGACCCTGTCTCACAGCCTTGGCCGGTACAGCCATAACCTCTGCAAACCCGCCGTCAAATTCAAAACCTATGGTTTCAAGGTCTGGACACATATTGGTATGCCCAGAATGGCAGTAGTCACATTCCCCACAACCTATGGCTGGAACTATCGCTACAGAATCTCCTACTCTAAATTTGATAACTCCCTCTCCAATTTCCACTATAACTCCTGTAATCTCGTGTCCCAAAATGCGCGGAGGCTTGACACTAGAGCTACCGTGTTCGATAGTTCTTACATCAGAGCCGCATATGGCACAAGCCTTAACGCCCACCAGTATTCCCCCGGGCTCAACTTTGGGGCGAGAAACTTCTTTAATCACGATTTCCTCAATGTTTTCCATTACCACTGCTTTCATATAGAAGACTCCTTCCAAGTTAGGGAATAAAGAGAACCTTATTAAAGAATTCTGATTTATTCCAGATTCGCTGAAAAACCTCCGGAGCTTCATCAAGAGAAAAGCGATGGCTAATAATCGGAGTACAGCGAAGAGCCCTTTCAGCCATGAAATGTAAAGATTTTTCCCACTCATTAACCGGCAGAGGTGAAAACACAGAATTCCAAGCACCCACTATTTGAATTTCTTTTCTCAAAAGAGCATCAAGAGTAGAACTCGGAATAAGCAAGTCTTCATAAGAAATACCACCAAAAACAACCGTACCTTCTTTAGCTGCCATACGCACACTTTGCTCTTGGGTTACTTTAGATCCAGCAAACTCTACAACGCGCTGGACACCCTTACCTTTCGTTTCTTCCAGCAAAAATCTTACAGGATCCACATTTTTAGCGTTCACTGTATAGTTGGCCCCTAATTGCCGAGCGACATCAAGTTTGTCATCTAGGATGTCTACAGCAAAAATCTTCTCCGCCCCCATGATTTTAGCCCATTGTACAGCAAATAAGCCAATAGGACCAACACCCAGAACAGCAAAGGATTCACCAACTTTTATGTCAGATTTAAGCATAGCATGAAGGGCTACCGAGGCCGGGTCAGTACATGCTCCCGATTCAAAGTCTACCCCATCGGGAAGCTTCAGGAGGTCACACTCTTCAACAACCACATATTCCGCCATTGCTCCATCAGTACGCGAACCATAATAGCTATAACTATCACAAAGATTGTATTTCCCAACTTTGCAGTAGTCACATTTGCCACAAGGAATCAGTGGAGCAACTGTTACCCGCTCACCAGGTTTAAAAAAGGTTACTTGAGAGCCAACTTCAGCAATTTCGCCAGAGAACTCATGTCCAATCGTTGTAGGATAAGAATAAGTGCCTTTTTTCATAACTCGTCCGGGGTCAGAACCACAAACCCCTACTGCACGGACTCTAACTAGAACTTGATGGTCGCTAGGAGTGGGTATATCTATTTCCTCAACACGGAGATCTCCAGGTGCATACAACCTTACTGCTTTCATTTTCTTAGTCATTTAAAGTAATGCTCCTTTCTTTTGTATAAGAGTTAATTTTCCAGAGTTACTTGCTCCTGCCAGACAATAGCCTTCCCACAATGTAGAAGGTCAAAATCAACGCTCTTCAAAACTATGCAAGTGAAAAAAGCCTTCGGTATAGCTATATCTCTCTTAGGCCCTTGGCAAGGGGATATAACCTACAATAGCGTTCATAATTTTCCTGATAAACGGAAAAAGAAGTCTTTGAATTTACCCGTGTGAAGTTTGGCTGCATAATTTCAAATCCCTCTGCAAAAGAAGAAAAAATACCTACTCCCGTAGCACCCACAATAGCATTCCCGAGAAGAGTCATATTTTCCACAGTTACGTCCAAGGGCTGTTCACACACGTCAGCTAAAATCTGCATCCAGAGACCACTCTTGGTCCCTCCTCCACAAGCCTTAATACAAGTTGTATAGATTCCTTCCTCTTTAAGATAATCAAGAAGCAACCTAATCCCAAAAGAGATCCCCTCGTATATCGCTCTGCCAACATGAGAAGCTTCATGACTCAATGTTAACCCATAAACTACTCCCCGAGAATCAGGATCTTTATAAGGCGTTCTATTACCTTGCCAATGGTCCAGAACAACTACACCTTGCGATCCTGGAGGTACTTTAAATGCTTCAGCATCTAAAAGATCAAAGGGACTAAGGTTCCTCTTATCTGCCTCAGAAATATAGTGCTTTGCTATTCTTTCAATAAACCAATTCATTATTGAACCACTGGAGGTTTGCCCTGCTTCGAGCAGATTGAAACCTTTCCAAAGAGGCTCCTTGTAAGGCCCCCAAAATCCAGAAATTGGACTACAAAAACTAGTATTTATAAGGATAACAGAAGAAGAACCTAAAACCAGTGAGGTTTCCCCCTCCTCAAAGTTACCAAGCCCAACTACAGACGCATGAGCATCAATCCCTCCCTGAACTACCGGAATACCGTCTTTACATTTTAAATCAAGGGCAGTCTCTTTTTGGAGTTTACCTATTACTGTTCCCATCGGTAATACTTCAGAGGGAATCTTAACCATAAATTCTGGAACCCCAATTTCTTCAAAGAAATCATTAGACCAACCTTTATCGGAGAGATAGTTCCACTTACACGAAGCGTTGCACTGCGAGCTTACCCATCTACCTGTTAATTTGTAGTTCAGCCAATCTAGAGCTTCAACGATGTGATAGGCTTCCGAATATACTTCTGGCCGTTCCTCTTTTATCCAGAGCAACTTGGGCCAAAACCATTCTGGGGAAACGGTTCCACCACACCACTCAAGAAGAGGATGGAGTGTCTCGCTTATCCTTCTTGCCTGTTTACTGGCCCTGGTATCCATCCAGAGGATAGCTTTAGTCAGGGGATTGCCCTCACAATCGACAGGCAGAACAGTACTAGATGTAGCACTTGCCGCGATAGCAACTACTGAAACCATAGGACACTCTCTCGTTAATTTTTGTACAGCCAACTTCAGGGCCTCCCACCAATCTTCTGGATTTTGTTCCGCTAATCCTGGAGCAGGATAATAAGTTTTATATCCTTCAGTAGCTAACGATAGAAGTTGACCTTTAAGATTATACAAAGCTGCTCTTATGCTTTGAGTGCCTAAATCAACAGATAACACACCTTCTATTTTTACCACCCCTTTTTATAAAAGAAGTCCTCTACAAGGCTTGATACTTAACATATCAGAAACTCACCATCCTTATAATCTAAAATTAAAATTGCTGAGAACGTTGCAATATCAATGCTAGAATAATAACAAGGCCAGCAACAATTTGTTGCGGAAAAGGTGGAATACCCATTAAATTGAGAATGTTGGTTATAAATGTCATTATGAGAACCCCGGTGATTGTGCCCGATACCGTTCCTTTTCCACCTGCCAGGCTTGTTCCACCTAGAACCACCGAAGCAATTGTGGGCAATAACATGTTTTCGGCAACCCTTGGGTCTCCTCCATTGAGCCAACCAGCTACCAGAATTCCTGCTGTAGCTGCCAAAAATCCAGATATTGTATATGCAGCCACTTGAACACGTACTATATCAATACCCAGGTGATACGCGGTATTCCTGTTAACACCCACAGCGTATAAATTTCTGCCAAAAAGCGTGTATTTAAGTACAATATTAGCTAAAATAGCTATAGCCAACCATATGAATGCTGGAATTGGAATGCTCCATAGGCTACCAGCTCCCAATAAACGCGCGCCTTCACTAACACCGAAAACCGGCCGCGTTTCGGTAATGGCATAGGCTAAACCTGTAAATACCATCATTGTACCAAGTGTAGCAGCAAAATCTGGGATACGCCCAAAAGCTATAATTACACCATTAAGAAGCCCAAGGCCTATCCCCACCATCAGAGTTAATAACACAAGCATAGGCAAGGGGAGCATCAAATTGATCTGATCGTACGAGCTTAATGATATCTGATAATGCTGCCAATACGCAAATATCAAAGAGGAGAAAGCATATATATTAGCTACCGAGAGATCCATACCACCTATTAAAATAGGAAACATCAGACCTATTGCCATTATCCCCATAAAACTTGCTCTACTGAGAACGTTGGTAATATTGCCTATGGTAAGAAATTGAGGTAAAACTAGAGCCGGGATAACTATAAACAATATTAGTATTGTATACTGCGAATTGGCTAGGAGCAGTCGGCCAACTTTTTGCAATTGCTCAGTCGTATTCATATTGTCATCCTCCTGTAGCCTCAAACAGTATTTCTGCATCCGAGGCTTCGTCTACGTTGACTTCCTTAACAATATGCCCATCGTATATGATCAAAATTCGGTCACATATGCGAGTTATCTCTTCCAATTCAGAAGAAGCTACAATAATAGAGATCCCTTCGGCCGCAAGCTGAAATATTAATCTATAGATATCCGTCTTACTATTAACATCGATCCCCCGTGTTGGCTCGTCAAGTAACAGAATGTGTTTTCGTTCGACCAACCATCTAGCTACTATAGCCTTCTGCTGATTACCACCACTCAAATTTCGCATTAATTGTCTCAATGAAGGTGTTTTGATGTCTAAGGATGAAACATATTTCTGGACAAGCTTCTCAACATACTGGAAGTGTATGAGAAACATTCTACGCGCCCTATGGTAGGCAACAATGCCCACATTCTCCATAACTGACAATTCAGAGAGGATACCTTCACCTTTCCTGTCTTCCGGAATTAGGCCAATTCCATGACGAAGGGCGTCAATGGGCGACTTTATTTGCACCTTTTTCCCTTCTATCACAATCTGGCCTTTTGACTGAATAGCTCCAACTAAGGCTTTTAAAATCTCGGTTTTTCCTGCCCCCACCATTCCAAAAAAACCTAAAATTTCACCGTGCTTTAGATCAAATGAAATATCGTGTACTTTTTTTGCTATAGAAAGGTGTCGAACCGAGAGAACAGTTTCAGCATTAATATTGCTCAAAACAACTTCTCGCCGCTCCGGAAACTCATTTTCAAGCTTCCGACCAAGCATCATCTCAATTATGTGTTCTTTTGTAACATCATTAACATCTTTAGTACCCACTAATTGGCCATCTCGAAGAACTGTCACTCTATCTCCAATATCCAAGATCTCTTCCAGTCTGTGAGAAATGTAAATAACGCTAATTTTGTCATTGCGCAGTTGACGAACTATGTTGAATAGACGTTCTTGTTCAATACGACTCAGAGCACTTGTAGGTTCATCCATAATGAGTATTCTGGGTTTGAACGAAAGCGCCCTTGCCAAGGCCACAAGTTGACGCTCTGAAACAGTCAAATGTCGAACTTGAATATTTAGTGGAATAGATACACCTATAGAGCTTAAAAGGCTAAGGGTTGCTTGTTCCATCGCTCTCCTATTTAGCAAAAATCCCTTGTCTACTTTTTCATGGTTCAAAAAAACGTTCTCCACAACATCTAGATCCGGGATAAGGTCGAGTTCTTGGTAGACACAAGCAATACCTTTAGCCTGAGCCTGAGCTGGAGTTGAAAAATGAACGGACTCACCCTCCACTAAAATCTCACCACTATCAGGCATAAGTGCTCCCATCAAAAGCTTTATTAGGGTCGACTTACCGGCGCCATTCATTCCAACAATACAATGCACTTCACCTTCCATAATCACAAGATTCACCGCTTTAAGTGCACGCACACCAGGAAAACTTTTGGTCAATTCTTTTGTTTCAAGTATCACAGTTTTTTTCATTGTTCCTCCCCTACTCTATTACACGGCAGACTATCTAGCCATGTCGCTACTCTCAACGGCCACTGATTCTGTCAATTTATCCTCAAGTATGCGGCTACCCACCATAGCAACAATTACAATAATACCTTTTATAATCGGTTGAAAATGTACATTTACACCAGTTAGATTCAGGATGTTGTTAATAAGCTGAAGAACCAACACACCAGCAAGAGTACCAGCAACACTTCCTTTTCCTCCTGAGAGCCTTGCGCCTCCTATTACTACCGCAGCTATAGCATCAAGTTCCCAACCGCTAGCTACCCGCGGATCAGCAGTTACTAATCTTCCGCACATCAAAATCCCGCTGAAAGCAGCAAGGAAACTAGCCAACATAAATACTAACAGTTTAATCCTTTTGACATTTATACCACTAAGTCGCGATGCTTCAAAATCACTCCCAACTGCAATGATAGCCTTTCCTGTTCTAGTTTTTGTTAGAAAAACATGCAAGAAAATCGCAGTAATTGCAACTAACCATATTGGCATTGGAATACCCAAAAATTTCCCATTCCCCAGATACTCTACTAATTTTGCTTGCCCATATATTGGAGCACCACCCGTATATGTGAGGGCTAAGCCTCGGGCTACTGTCATAACTCCAAGACTCCCTACAAAAGAGGCCACACCAAAGCGCGCAACAAGCACTCCATTGACCATGCCAAATAGAACACCAACTAATAAAGCCAATAGTATTATCCATTGGATAGGAAGCACCGGTGTAAATTCGAAAGTTGGAACATAAGGGTGTAAGAACTCAGGCATGTAGGTAAACCAATTACCATGGGTTAATGTTGTAAGAAAAACTCCCGAGAAAGCGAAAACGGCTCCAACCGATAAGTCTATCTCACCGGTTAATATAACAAACAACATTCCTAGAGCAACGAAAGCTACATAGCTAGCAGTTTGTAACAGTTTTAATAGATTAAACCATGTAAAAAAGTAGGGGCTTATAATCGCCGAAATTACTACCAAGACAAGTAGCAATATAATTATATTATAGCGAAG
The DNA here is from genome assembly GCA_029982105.1 of Candidatus Atribacteria bacterium. Taxonomy (GTDB): domain Bacteria; phylum Atribacterota; class Atribacteria; order Atribacterales; family Caldatribacteriaceae; genus Sordicultor. Next base: position 8,027 of record JARRCQ010000043.1, read on the forward strand.
AATTAGATTAGTTAAACGCATAACCAGTTACCTCTAGTAAAAGATATAGACGAGAGTGCTTAGGACTCTAAGCACTCTCGTCTATATCTTTGTTAAAATATACTATCAGGATTGTAATACTCTTCAACATTATCTTTAGTAACCAACACAGTTCCAGTTACGACCTTTTTAGGAATTTCTTCACCATTAAGGTATTTAACCATGAGGTTAACAGCAACTTCTGTAATCTCAGCCGAGTTATTCACAACAGTAGATAAATACAACGAACCAGGTTTCATTATTTCTTCGTATGCCTGTTTCTGTCCATCAACCCCAGCCACCGGGATATGCAAGCCAGCCTCTTGGATTGCAGCAAGTGCTCCAAGTGCCATTGCATCATTGTGAGCATAAACTAAATCAATTTCATCACCAAAAGTAACTATAGCATCTTGCATCACCTGTTTACCCTCCAACTGATTGTAGTGAGCTACATAAGTTTGGAGGATCTTGATTCCCGGGTATTTTTCATAAAAGATCTTTCTTAGTCCACCACCACGCCCCATTCCAGCGGAGTCACCAGGATCACCAGCAATCTCAACAATATTACCCTGACCATTAAGATATTGACCTATAAACTCACCCTGAAGTTCTCCAGCTTTCCATTGATCAATCCCTACGTAACTCACATAGTCTCCATATAGTTCTCGGTCAACTGAAATAATTGGTATACCAGCGTCCACTGCATCCTTTACCGCCGACGTAAGAGCGAAAGGAGTAATCGGATTGATAAACAAACCATCTATACCCTGAGCAATCAGGTTCTCAATATCAGCAACTTGCTTCGCCGGATCATTTTGCGCATCAAGAAATATCATTTCACATCCTAGCTCTTTAGCAGTTTTTTCTGCAGTAACTCTCATTGCTTCATAATAAGGGTTATTTACAACAACTTGAGACCAACCCAGCTTGTACCCATTTGTAGCAGCAAAAGCTGCTACTGAAAGAACAAATACTAGCACTAACGCCAACCAGCTGACCAAACAAATTTTTCTCATTTTTAAGCCTCCTCTTTAGTCTTTTAGTTTAAATTAGAGTATATGAATAATTAACACTACACTGTACTTACCTCTTCACATATTACCAAAGTTCTCTTTTGTCAGGGTGAAGCAACAAACTTATCCTCTAATTAATTTTTCCTTTATTTATCACCTCCTTGCATATTTTACACATTTTTCATTTACAACAATCTCCTGTTATCCTTCTCATCTACCCTACCAAAAACTGATTCCCCGGAAAATCATTTGTATCAAGATTATCACTTTTTAGAAATTTTGTCAACTTTTTTCCATAAATTGTTTAAAAACTATAAAAACTCAATGTTAATCTCTTTTATCAGTAACCATTGATAGCTGATTATAATGAACCCCGAAAACTGGACAGAGTGATAAGGTGTGCTTAGCCTGTAAATGGAAAGGAGAAAGATAAGAAAATGGGTGACATCCGAAAGAAGTATGATGCAGATCTAAAAGCTAAAATAGCCTTAGAAGCAGTAAAAGGAGATAAGACCATAAGAGAAATATCCAGTGCCTATGGGGTACATCCTAACCAGATAATGAAATGGAAGAAGCAACTCCTTGCAGAATTACCATCAATATTCAGTGATAAGAAGATAAATACGGAGAAAGAAAAAGAAGACTTAGAAGCAGAGCTATATAGACAGATAGGACAATTAAAGGTAGAACTTG
>JARRCQ010000044.1 GCA_029982105.1 Candidatus Atribacteria bacterium
ACTTCTTTCGGATGTCACCCATTTTCTTATCTTTCTCCTTTCCATTTTACAGGTTAACATCACCTTAATACTCTGTCCAGTTTTCGGGGTCCATTATAAAAAGCCAGTTACATTGGGCTAAAAACTCGGGATCGCCACGGGGAGGAATATGCAACCCTCGCGATGATGGATGAGGGGGGAAACCCCCCAGCCTACGGCGTAAGCAAAAAGCAAATTAGATTAAAAAGAATTCGGACAACCACGCTGGAGAACAGCACTCCAGCGTGCCTATGGCGCAATATTAAAAGGCACAATAGATAGAAAAGACTACAAACTATAATGCTGGGAGAAACCCCCAGCGTAATGACCTTGAATTGTTAACTTCCGATATAATTTGCTTTTTTAAAGGTTCAATAGTTTAGCCAGTTTTGCGGAATACTATAATTTTTCAAAGTTCTTAACAGTTTAACCAATTTTGCGGGATACTCTATATTACTGGTGGTGACGCACCTAGGGTTGAGGAAAAAACCTTCCTCAGTGAGTCAGTTTCTCCTCTATAGTTATGTTATAATTTATACTATATTCAGGAGGAAAATTATGAATATGTTTAAAGATTTCTGGTCTGATAGAGCCAAAGCCAAGCAAATTCGGAAACTGAAAGATAATTATGTAGAAGCAGTTAATGCTCAAGAAAAGGAAATTTCTCGTCTCTCAGATGAGGAGTTCAGGCATAAAACTGAAGAATTTAAAAAGCGGATTCAAGAGGGAAGTAGTTTAGACGATTTATTGGTGGAGGCGTTTGCTGTAGTAAGAGAGGCAGCAAAGAGAGTCACCGGTATGCGTCCTTTTGATGTGCAGGTTATGGGAGGCGTGGTTCTCCATCAAGGGAAAATTGCTGAAATGGCTACTGGAGAGGGAAAAACTCTGGTGGCTACTATGCCCGCCTATCTCAATGCTTTAGAGGGAAAGGGAGTGCATATCGTTACTGTTAATGACTATTTAGCTAAAAGAGACCGCTACTGGATGGGACCGATTTTTGAGTTTTTAGGGTTGTCGGTGGGCTTAATTCAACACGATTTTTCTCCTTCAGAGCGAAAGAAGGCTTATCTCTGTGATATCACTTATGGGACTAATACGGAGTTCGGCTTTGATTATCTGCGAGATAATATGGTTATTCGCTTTGAAGATGTAGTGCAGAGAGAGCTGAACTATGCCATTGTTGATGAAGTGGATAGTATTTTAATTGATGAAGCACGTACTCCTTTAATCATTTCTGGGCCAGCAGAAGAAAATACGGAAATCTATTATAAGGTAGATAAAGTGGTAAGAAAACTATCTTACCCTGAAGACTTCAACTATGAGGAAAAGACTCGTTCTGTATGGTTAACAGAGGAAGGAGTCGCTAAGGTAGAAAGTCTGCTTCATATCGACAATCTCTACGATGAAACAGGAAAAGATTCCCTGGAACACTTAGTGAGGCAAGCTCTGCGAGCTCATCACCTTTATAAAAAAGACGTAGATTATGTAGTAAAAGATGGAGAAGTAATTATTGTAGATGAGTTTACTGGGCGGCTTATGCAGGGGCGTCGTTATAGTGATGGACTGCATCAAGCTATAGAGGCCAAAGAAGGTCTAAAGGTGGCTAACGAAAACCAGACCTTGGCTTCTATTACTTATCAGAATTACTTCCGGATGTATAACAAAACCTGTGGAATGACGGGAACAGCAAAAACCGAAGAGAGTGAATTTATTTACACTTACGGTATGTCGGTAGTGGTTATTCCTCCCAATCGGCCTCTTCGCCGGACCAATTATCCTGATGTGGTTTATCGCAAAGAAGAAGAGAAATTTGCTGCGGTGGTGGAAGAAATTGAAAAACAAAATAAAGTGGGAAGACCAGTATTGGTGGGTACGGTTTCTATTGAAAAATCGGAAAGGTTGAGTAAACTTCTCCAACAGCGTAAAATTACTCACCAAGTGCTTAATGCTAAACATCATGAGAAAGAAGCAGAGATTATTGCTCAGGCTGGTAAAAAAGGAGCAGTTACCATTTCTACCAATATGGCAGGGAGAGGTACAGATATTCTTTTAGGCGGTAATCCTGATTTCTTGGCTCGGGAAGAGATGAAAAAGCAAGGATTTCAAGAAGAAATAATTTTACAGGCAGCAGAGGGCTTGCCTACTGATTTGCCGGAAGTAAAAGAAGCTCGAGAAGTTTACCGAGCACTTTTTTCCCGGTTTAAGGAAATGACTGATAAAGAAGGAGAAGAAGTAAAAGCCGTTGGTGGCTTGCATGTTCTCGGTACAGAGCGACATGAGAGCAGAAGGATTGATAATCAGCTGCGAGGCCGAGCTGGAAGACAAGGCGACCCTGGTTCTTCCCAATTTTTCCTTTCTTTAGAGGATGACCTATTGCGTCTCTTTGGGTCAGATCGAATATCTCAACTTATGGGAAGAATGGGAATGGAAGAAGGAGTGCCTTTAGAACATCCTTTAGTTACTCGAGCTATAGAATCGGCTCAAAGGAAAGTAGAGGGGCATTATTTCCAGCTTAGGAAAACTCTCCTTCAGTATGATGATGTTATGAATAAGCAAAGAGAAGTTATTTATGGGCAGAGGAGAACAGTACTTAAGGAGGAAAATCTTCGTCCTTATATTTTGGAGATGATGGGAGAAGTAGTCAAAGATATAGTTTCTGCTTATGCCCCAGAGAGAGTTTATCCTGAAGAATGGGATTGGGCAGGTTTGAGCAATCGTTTATTTTCGGTTTTGGGCTGGGAATGGAAGGTAGACGAAGAAAAGAAACTCAATTATTCTCCGTCGCTGTTACAAGAAGACATTCTCCAGTCTTTACAAGAAATTTATGAGAAAAAAGTACAAGAAATAGGGGAACCCCTTTTTCGGGATTTAGAACGATATGTGCTTTTGCGAGTGGTAGATAGTTATTGGAAAGACCACTTACGCAATATGGACCATCTTCGAGAAGGAATTGGATTACGAGCCGTAGGACAACGAGACCCCTTTGTAGAATACCAAATAGAAGCTTTTGACATGTTTCAGGATATGGTGGCTCATATTCGGGAAGATACTATTCGCTATCTTTTACATCTCCAGGTAGTTGCTGAAAGTAAAAAATCTTTGTCAAAGTCCTCTTCTCCTAAAACTCGCCGGGAAAAAGTAGCGACGGTCCGGAGCAAAAACAAAGTGGGGAGAAACGACCCCTGTCCTTGTGGTAGTGGTTTAAAATACAAACACTGTTGTGGAAAGAATGAATGAAGGGAGAGAAAATATGCCGGTTGTAATAGAAGAGCTGGAAGAAGTTAAAGGTAAATTAGAAGAAGTAGGAGGGTATCTTTGACCAGCTAAATTTGGAAGAGAAAATAAAAGAAATAGAAAAAAAGATGTCTCAGGCAGGTTTCTGGGATAATAGAAATGGAGAAAGCCAGATTTTGGGGGAATATAAGTTTTATCGCCAGATCCGGGAGCGATATCAAAACCTGCAAGAGCGGTTGAGAGAAGCTCAAGAATTTAGTTTTCTGATTCATGAAACAGATCCGGAATTTTCCGAGCTTAAAAAAGAAGCTAAAAGTTTAGTTCAAGAAGCAGAGGACTTGAAAATCCAGCTTCTCTTTGCTGAGGCAGAGGATAGTCATAATGCTATAGTTACCATCCATTCTGGGGCAGGAGGGGTAGAATCTCAAGATTGGGTGGAAATGCTTTTTCGTCTTTATCTCCGTTTTTGTGAAAGAAAAGGTTTCGAAGTTCGAGTAACTGATGTCTTAGAAGGGGAAGAAGCAGGATTAAAATATGTGACTTTTCTAGTACAAGGAGACTATGCTTATGGCTATTTAAAGTCAGAAAAGGGGGTACATCGTCTTATTCGCCTTTCTCCTTTTGACGCCAATCATCGTCGTCACACTACTTTTGCTTTAGTAGAAGTTACCCCGGAGATGGGAGACGATATTAAAGTGGAAATTGACCCCCAAGATTTGAAGATAGAGACTTTTCGGGCCGGAGGTCACGGTGGTCAACACGTCAACGTAACTGATTCAGCAGTTCGTATTATCCATATACCTACAGGAATAGTGGTACAGTGTCAAAATGAGCGCTCTCAGCATCAAAACAAAGCTCTGGCTATGAGGATATTGAAGTCTCGGCTTTACGAACATTATCAAGAAGAACAAAAGAAAAAAATTCAGGAAATTAAAGGAGAGCGCAAAGACATTGCCTGGGGTAGCCAGATCCGCACTTATGTTTTTCATCCTTATAGTTTAGTGAAAGACCATCGCACTGGTTATGAAACGGGTAATATTGAACGAGTAATGAATGGGGAAATTGATGATTTTATAGAAGCTTTTCTTGAGAAAACCCAAATTTCTTCGGAAAAGGAGTAAAATCTGTGAAGGTTTATGCTTTGATTGGACCGAGTGGGACGGGAAAAAGCTATCGTGCTCCTTATTTAGCCCAAAAATATAAGATTGATTGTATAATTGATGATGGGCTCCTTATTTCGGAGGGGAGAATTATTGCCGGTCGTTCTGCTAAAGGAGAGGTTAATAAAATTAGAGCTACTAAAATAGCTCTCTTCTACTTTTCGCGAGACCGAGAAGCAGTTAAAGAAGCTCTAGGAGAATTAGCTCCCCAAAGAATAATGGTATTGGGAGTTTCTCTCTCTATGGTAGAAAAAATCTGTGAGCATTTAGAACTTCCGCTTCCGGAAGAGGTTTTGGATATCGAGAAAGTGGCTTCTCCTCGAGAAATAGAACTGGCCTTATCGGCTCGAGAAAACGAAGGAAAGCATACTATTCCTGTGCCTCTCGTGGAGCTGAAAAGAAATTTGTGGAATAATTTGATGGATGCTGTGCCAGTCACCATTTGGAAGTGGTTTTATTCTTCCCGAGAAAAAACGGTAGTGCGTCCTCCCTTTAGTTATTTAGGGAAATTAGTGATTTCTGAAAAAGCTCTTTTTTCTCTTCTTTATTATCTTCTCTCCCATCTTTCCTGGATAGATACGATAAAGGGATTATCTATTCATAGCACTAATAGAGGAATAGAAATAGTGATAGATTGTATCCTTCGTCCGGGATTTTCTGTTTCTCGGGTGGGGCGGTTGACCCAAAAGAGGGTGAAGGAGGGATTAGAGCATTTAACTGGAGTAGAAGTTAGAGCTGTACACATCAATGTAGAAGGGGTAGCAGAAAGGAAGGAAGAGGTAGCTTATGTCTAAAAAGACTTTAATAGAATTGATAGAAGAATGGGAAAAAGAAAAAGCTCTCCTTCTTCGAGGGGGAGGAGAAAAAGCTATTAAAAAGCAACATGAGGCAGGAAAACTTACTGCTCGAGAAAGGATAGAGCTATTGGTAGATGAGGGGAGTTTTGAAGAGATTGACCTTTGGGTAGAGCATCGTGCCGACCGATTTGGTATGGCAGAAAAAAAACTTCCTGCTGATGGAGTGATAACTGGTTTCGGGACAATAGATGGAAGAGTAGTATTTGTTTATTCTCAAGATTTTACGGTAATGGGTGGTTCCTTAGGAGAGATGCATGCTCGAAAAATTACTAAAATTATGGATATGGCTCTCAAGGTAGGTGCGCCTCTTATAGGAATAAATGATTCAGGAGGAGCTCGGATTCAGGAAGGAATAGATTCTCTTTCTGGATATGGGCAGATTTTTTTTCGTAATACCCAGGCTTCTGGTGTTATTCCCCAGATTGCTCTTATTCTGGGGCCTTGCGCTGGAGGGGCAGTCTATTCTCCCGCTCTGATGGATTTCATCTTTATGGTGGAGGGAGAAAGCAAAATGTTTGTTACTGGTCCTCAAGTAGTAAAAGCAGCCACCGGGGAAGAAATTTCCGCTGAAGATTTAGGAGGAGCAGCAACGCATGCTACCAAAAGTGGAGTGGCTCACTTTATAACTTCTACTGAAGAAGAATGTTTCTTGAAAGTTCGTACTCTTTTAAGTTATCTTCCTTCTAACAATGTAGAAGAACCTCCGATGAAAGATTCCTCTGACCCTTGGGATAGAGATAATAGCCCTCTTTTAAAGATAGTTTCTCCTCATCCTAATAAACCTTATGATATGAAAGAAGTGGTAGCAGAATTAGTAGACCGAGATAGCTTTTTAGAGGTGCAAAAAGATTTCGCTCGTAATATAATAATAGGGTTCTCCCGAATAGGGGGTCAGGTAGTAGGAGTGGTGGCTAACCAACCTTACCATTTGGCAGGATGTTTGGATATTGATGCAGCGGATAAAGCTTCTCGGTTTATTCGTTTTTGTGATTGTTTCAATATTCCTCTTCTAACTTTGGTTGATGTTCCCGGTTTTCTGCCGGGTAGCAATCAGGAGTTGGGAGGTATTATTCGGCATGGGGCTAAAATGCTCTATGCTTATTCGGAAGCCACGGTTCCTAAAATAACCGTGATTTTACGTAAGGCTTATGGAGGAGCTTATTTGGCTATGTGCAGTAGAGACTTGGGGGCCGATTTAGTTTTGGCTTGGCCTACTGCTGAAATTGCAGTTATGGGAGCAGAAGGGGCAGTGGATATTATTTTTCGCCAGGAAATAGAAAAAGCTCTGGATTCGGGGGCAGAACGGGAAAAATTGCTGGAACAATATCGCCAAGAGTTTTATAATCCTTACCAGGCGGCGAAAAGGGGTTATGTGGATGAAGTGATTGACCCCCGAGATACCCGACTGAAAATAGCTAAAGCTTTGGAAGTTTTTTGGTCTAAACGAGAAGAAGGGAAGGGAAAGAAACATGGTAATTTCCCAGTATGATTTGGGTGTGGGTCTAAATCCTCAAATAGTGGCAGCAATTGTTGCTGCTATTTTCCAAATTTTGGATGAAGAAAATAAACCTTCTTCATCTTATGTTCCCAAAAAGAATAAAAATTGGAAAGGATTAGCTCTAAAGGAGCGTTGCTGGACGCTCCGCTTAGGGAGGTAAGCAATGAGAAAATTTTGGGTACGAGTAAATGGAGAAGAATATGAAGTGGAGGTAGCAGAAGTTAGAGAAGAGGGAGAGAACCAGTGGAATATAAAGAACGTAAAGAAAATAATTCCTACCTCTTTCCCCCTTCAAGTTACTACTACCTTACGCGCCCCTATGCCTGGAAGAGTTTTAGCCCTTAATGTAGCAAAGGGAGATAAAGTGGAAGCAGGACAAGTGGTAGTTATCCTGGAAGCTATGAAAATGGAAAATGAAATTATTGCCGAGCGAGGGGGATTGGTAAAAGAAATCTATGTGGAAGAAAACGACACCGTAGATAGCGGTGACCCTATTTTAGAGATTGAGGAAGAGAGATGAGGAGAAATATCTTTTTGCTGATAGGGTTTTTAATCATTTTCTTTTTCTCTTTCCCTATTCTTTCTGAGAGATGGGAGAGAGAATCTCAATCTAAAGTGGTGGAATTGGTGGTAGATTGGAACGACATAGAGTGGGTGGGAAAGATGGAAGGCATAGACCCCCTGCTTCTGGCTGAAGAACTAAAAAAAGAAGGTTTTGAGACTTTGGGAATTAGCGAGCTTACCTGGAGGCAAATAGTCAGTCAGGGAAGGGCGGTTCCGGTAACTCCTTCTCCTTTTTCTTCTCCCCTATTGCGTTATTTTCAGATTTCTGATCCTCTTCTGCGAGAAACGGTGAAAGACCACCTCCTTCTTTTAGGGAAAGAGGTGGAAGAAAAAGGAGAAATATTGGGAGTAAACATTCTTTACGAAGAAGAGGACAAAATAGGAGTGGGCTGGGATTACAGAGTTATACAGGCTCTGCAAGAGCAAGGGTTTCGTCTCATCCTTCGTCCTTACAATCGTTATAATATCCCCCCTTCGGTCTTAGAAAATTTGCTTCAGGAGAAAGTTTGGGAAAGGGCTGAAGGAGTTATTTTCTCTGGAGATAGTGTTTTGGGTGCTCCCCGTGCTGATTCGCTGCGTCTTCTCTCTTCTTTTCTGGAGGAAAAGGGGCTGTTTTGGGGATATCTTGAATTTGTAGGCCAAAAAGGAGAAACTACCCTTGCTTCTCTTGCCTCTCCTTTTACCCTTCGAGCTCACAGTATCCCTCCCGAAGAGCTAAAAGGTTACACTCCAGCAGAAGCTCGAGACCGGTTTTTGCGAGCAGTCAAAGAAAGGTCAGTTCCTATTCTTTATCTCCGTCTTTTTACCGAGCCTCCTGGTTTTGAAAGCTGGAACAAAAACTTACCTTATTTGGTCTCGGTTAAAAAAGCGTTAACTGATAACGGATATACCCCGGGAAGGGTGAGTGTTCCTTTCCCTTCTTTTTCTCCTCCTCTTTACTCTTTGATTTTCTTTTCTCTGGCTTTATCTTTGTTTGTTTTTTATCTTTGGAGTTCCTTTTTCCGTTCCTCTTTCTGGATTATCCCTCTGTGTTTTATCCCTCTAGCGGGGTTAATGTTCTATGACCTGATATGGGGTATGAGAGTTTTGGGACTTCTCTCGGGGATTGTTTATCCTACTTTAGGAGTAATTATTTTAATTGATGCTATTTATTCGGGAAGGGGAAAACTCCAAAGCTTAGGATGGGCATTTATTACTCTCTTTTCTGGAGCTTTAACTGTCTCTTTAGGTCTTTATCACTGGTTATTTGTTTTGCGAATTTACCAATATTGGGGAGTTAAAGTTTCTCTCCTTGCTCCTCCTCTTTTGACCCTCCTTTATCTTTTTAGAAAAGGTTATTGGGGCGTGAGTATCCAACAGGTTTTGCTGGAAAATTTAAAAAGATTTGAGCTATTGATAGTGGCATTTTTAGGAGTAGCAGCATTACTTTACCTCACTCGCTCGGGCAACTTTCCTCTCCTGCCCGCTGGTGGGTTAGAAACCAGAATTCGAGTTCTCCTGGAGCGCATTTTGTTTATGCGACCTCGTACTAAAGAATTCTTAATTGGCTATCCTGCTCTTTGGCTTTTATTCTATTGGAATAAAGATAAAATCCGGCCTTCCTATAGTCTAATTCTATGGTTGGGAGTGGCAGTGGGATTTTCTACTTTCTTCAACTCTTTCTGTCACATTCATACTCCTTTTCTTTACATTCTTTTGCGATTTCTTAATGCCTTGGTGCTGAGTCTTCCTGTGGCGATAATTTATATTGTAGCTATAAAGTTGGCTCTCTTTTTGTGGCAGAGAGTGGGAAGATGGGGAGAGAGAAGCTATTCACCAAAAGGTTAAGTTTTTTATTTTAGGATATTATGGCTTTGGTAACTGGGGAGATGAACTCAGCCTTAGAGCAGTTTTGGGAGATTTAGAACAAATTAGTGAGAAGTTGCAGCTCCCTTTTCTTTATCAGGTTCTTTATCGAGGAAATGATTTTCTTCTTCCTCCCCCCGGTGAAGTTTATCCGGTAAGCAGAGACAATTTCTTTTCTGTGCTTCAGACAATTAGAAATAGTGATTATGTCTTAGTGGGAGGAGGGAGTCTCTTACAGGATGTTACCAGCTTTCGCTCTCTTCTCTATTATTTTTCTCTTTTACGTTGGGCACAGTGGTGGAAGAAGAAAGTTATTTTTTATCGGGTAGGATTAGGCCCTCTTCTCCGGAGGGAAAGCCGTTTTTTAGTCTCTCGCCTTCTTCAAGATAGCTTTCTTTCTATTTTTCGAGACGAGGAGAGCCTAAACTTGGCTTTGCAGCTGGGTGCTTCCTCTCCTTTTCTGGGATGCGACCCTCTTTTCTCCTGGGAGGGCAAAGAAATAGAACCAAAGTTTTGCAATTA
>JARRCQ010000045.1 GCA_029982105.1 Candidatus Atribacteria bacterium
CGTTTTTCCTCTATACCGATCAAAAGAGTGGTATTTCCCTCCCGTAAAAAGCCACCGGTAGAAGCTAATTTAGTAAAAGAAATTTCCCTATCTCGCAAAGTATCTAGCAATTTAGGTGCATCTTGATCTCTTATCACACATATAAAAAGTAAATGAGAAGACAATCAGTTCACCCCCTTCCTCTCAACCTTTGCCAAACAACTTCCTGAATCATTGCAAAAACTTCTTCTTCCGAACGATTGGTGGTATCTATTACTAGAAAACGCTCTGGATATTCCTGAGCTAACCGTAAGTACCCATCTCGAACAGCCCAGAGAAATTCTTTACTCACTAAAAACTCTTTTTCAAAACGTAATTCTTCCTCACTGGTATGAGAAAATGAGCGACTCAACCCTACCTGAGGTTCTACGTCTAAAAGTACGGTTAAATCAGGCATAATTCCTTCAGTAGTAATATCATTTAAGTAATAGAGATAAGAAAGAGGTACTCTTCGACCATATCCTTGATAAGCCAACGTGGAATCAGTAAATCGGACGCATATTACCACTTTACCTTCTCCCAAGGCAGGGCCTATTATTTGCTTTATGTGCTCTCTACGAGAAGCCTCAAAAAGAAAAGTTTCCGCCAGAGGGTCAATTACTCCACTCTTCGGGTTTAATAATAATTCTCTTATCCTATCCCCTAAGGGAGTTCCCCCTGGCTCTCTAGTTAAAAAACATGGGATATTAGCTTCTTTTAAGAAAGAAAACAAATAATCAGCTTGAGTGGTTTTTCCACTACCCTCAATTCCCTCCAAGGTAATAAAAAAACCAGGATTTTTACTCATGACGATTTTCTTCTAAGATGCGGGGATAAATCACCACTCGACGGAAAGGTTCCTCTCCCACACTTTTAGAGAAAAGGTGATAACGTTCAGCAATTTTGTGTTGTAGACGTCTAACCGAGGAACTACGAGGAGCAAGTTCTATAGCTTCTCCTACCTTAAGCACCTGCCGAGCTGCTCTTTCTGCTTCCATTAATCCTGAATCCCCGTTTCCCGAAGAAAGGTCACTATAACCAAAAAGATCCTGCACAAACCTATAAATCTGGCTATAAGTGTTACTGCGCACTACGTGAACTGGTATCCCTCGATTTTCTGCTTCTCTTATTTTACTCCCTTTGTTGCGATAACGGCTCTTTAGAGTAAGTAGAATATCTGCCTCGTTAACATCGTCTACTACCTCAAGAGGAACCTTAGCGTGAGCAATAGCTCTTTGCACATAATTTTTACTCACCGCAAAAAGGTAAACTCGTAACAATTGGCTTTCAAACAATTCAGGCTCTACCCCTTCCTCTTGGGGTACTTTTACGCCTGTAAGAGGAACGCCCCTATCCTCTTCTACTATTTTAACTGCTCCATCTTTAGTTTTCTTCCTCACTTCTGGTCGGGGGTCATAACCCCTCAACAACAAATCAACCGCTTGAGCAGTATCATGGTAAATACCTAAGGTATCCCGGTCACGCAATTCAATAACCACATCAAAAGTAGGAATAGCTTTGCGCTCCAGTATTGCTTTTTGACTTCCTCGACGATGAGCTTCTTCATCGCTCAATATTACTGACTGAATCCCTCCTACTAAATCACTTAAGGTGGGATTTAAAAGAAGATTCTTCAAAGTGTTACCATGGGCTGTAGCAATGAGCTGCACTCCTCTCTCAGCAATAGTGCGGCAAGCTCTCGCTTCTTCTTCCCTGCCAATTTCATCCACTATAACTACTTCAGGCATATGATTTTCTACTGCTTCAATCATTACATCGTGTTGTTTTTCAGGAGATGATACCTGCATACGACGAGCCCGACCAATAGCAGGATGGGGTATGTCTCCATCACCAGCTATTTCGTTAGAGGTATCCACCACTACCACTCTTTTTTGAAACTCATCACTTAAAACCCGAGCTACTTCTCGAAGTTTAGTAGTTTTGCCTACTCCGGGAGGTCCTAAAAGCAAAATATTTTTACCTGATACTATGACATCTCTAATTATGTCAATAGTACCATAGACCGCCCTTCCTACTCGAAGAGTAAGTCCTACAATATTTCCCAATCGGTTGCGAATGCAAGAAATACGGTGAAGAGTTCGCTCTATGCCCGCTCGGTTATCTCGGGTAAACAACCCCACTCTTTGCACTACATAATCTAAATCTTCTCTCTCTATTACCCTATCGGAAAGAATTACAAAACCTTTGGCAAAACGAGCCTCCGGTGGACGTCCCAAATCCATCACTACTTCTATTAAATCATCGGTATTTTCCCGTTCTTCCAAAGGAATCCTAATATAATCAGGTAAAACTTCAAAAAGTTTATCTAAGTTATCTACTACTCCTACTCGATAACCGTTACTCATAATGCTATTTCTCTGTATCCTCCTTCTACCTTAACTTATATCTTTAATCTTTAATTAAAAAAACCAGCAACTATTCAGTTTATTTCAACAAAGCCCCTCCTTAGCACTTTTAATAAAAAGAAATAAACCTGGCTAATTATAACAGCTTAGAGGAATAAAGGGAAATTATATCATAATTTTACCACGAAGGGGGCTTATCCTATCCTACTGAGGAATGCTTCTTCTCCTCAGTGACCCTTGTTTTTTCTTTTGCTTTTGGAGGTTATGAGGGGGTTTATCCCCCCCAGCGTGGCGACCTGCTTTTAAAGTTTTAACAGTTTAACAAGTTTTGTTGGAAGATACTATAATGCGGAAGAAGTCTTTTTTGCCCACCTTCAGATAATCACCATCTTTTATTAGAAGGTCAGTATTTACGTTAGAAATTCTCTCTCCATTAAAATATACTCCGCCTTGTTCTATGAGCCTCCGTAACTCGCTATTGGAATATGGAACTCCAGTTTCTTGGAGGAGTTTCAAAATCCAGATTTTCCCCTCTTTAAGAAGAGAAGAAGAAATTGTTATCTCTCGAGCTTCTTCAGGCATCTCTTTTTGGCTAAAAGCCCTTTCAAAATCTTCTTGGGAGAGAATAGCTTCTTGTTCTCCGTGATACATTTTAACTATTTCAAACGCTAACCGTTTTTTCCAATCCCGGGGGTGAAGCTCACCTTTTTCATATTTAACTTTCATTTTCTGAATTTCTTCTGTCGGAATATCGGTCAATAAAAGGAAATATTTTTCGATCAAAGAGTCAGGAATAGACATAACCTTACCAAACATAACAAAAGGAGATTCGTTTATGCCAATATAGTTGCCTAAACTCTTGCTCATCTTCTCTACTCCATCAGTTCCCTCTAAAAGGGGCATAGTTATTACTACCTGAGGCTCTTGGCCAAACTCTCTTTGCAAATCTCGACCTACTAAGAGATTAAAACGCTGATCTCTTCCTCCTAACTCCACATCGGCATGGAGAGCAACAGAGTCATAACCTTGCATCACTGGGTAGAGAAATTCATGCAATCCTACTGGTTTTCCTGCCTTTAACCTTTTGGCAAAATCCTCTCGCTCTAACATCCGAGCAACAGTAATATGAGAGGTAATTCCAATTAAGTCAGCAAGGGTTATTTTACTAAGCCATTTACTATTAAACTCGATAACGATTTTTTGAAAATCAAGGATTTTAGAAGCCTGCTGAGCATAAGTTTCGGCATTCCGTTTGACTTCTTCTTCACTCAGCTGTCGGCGAGTTTCGCTTTTACCTGTTGGGTCTCCAATTCTTCCGGTAAAATCACCAACTAAAAAAACCACTTGATGTCCTAAATTTTGAAATTGACGTAATTTTCTCAAAGTGACAGTGTGTCCTAAGTGAATATCGGGAGCACTGGGGTCAAACCCCTCTTTCACCACTAAGGGCTTACCACTTTGGTAAAAACGCAATAATTTCCTTTTTAAATCTTCTATTCCAATGATTTCTTCTACTCCCCGCTCGATGAGAACAAGGTCTTTATTTAATCTTGCTTCTTCAGACAATTTATTTATGCTCCTTTCTATGGTATTTTAACTTAGTTAGCAAAAATATTAAAAGGGGGTATCCCAAACCATAGGCAGCTATAGTTTCTCCTAATATAATATAAAAAACTGAATAAAAATAAGGAACCTTAAGCCACAAAGAAAGATAGATAGATACACCAAAACCGTTGATTAAAATAGGAGGTAAGGGAGCCAAAAAAGGGTAGGGAACTCGAGAAGTTAAATATCCAGCTATAAGGGTAAAAAGGGTTCCTAAGAAGAAATCATAAAAACCTAAGCCTCCGATTAAATTAGCTAAGAAACAACCTAATCCCAAGCCCCATATAGTTTCAGGAAAGAGAAAGGGCAAAACAGTTAAACACTCTGCCACTCTTACTTGAATGGGACCATAAGAAAAAGAATAAAAGGGTGGGAGTATGGTTAATAAAATATAAAGTGTGGCTATCAAGGCGGAGCGAGAAATTTTCTTAGTTTTTTCTTGGGTTTGGATTTCATTCATAAAGTTATTTTATTATACTATTTTAACTAAAGGAAGGATTTTATATTAAAAACTGATGAAAACTGGGAAAAAGACAAAAAATAGTTCTCCTGGGTGGTTTTTTCTCTCTGGTCTTATAGTAGGAGGGATAATATGGTTTTTGCTTTTCACTTTGGTATTGAGTGATTTAAAAACAGTCTCCAATCAACTAGATGATTTTTCACCCCCTCTCACCACTCGTCTTTATGACATTGAAGGCCGCCTTTTAGCGGAACTTTTTACCGAGAACCGGGAATATGTTGAGTTTTCTCAAGTTCCAGATTTAGTAAAGAAAGCCTTTATTGCTAGTGAAGACCAAAGCTTCTATCGTCACCCTGGTATAGACCCGTGGGGTATTGTCCGCGCCGCTTGGCAGAATTTAATAAATATGGATATAGTAGAAGGAGCAAGCACTATAACTCAGCAACTTTCCAGAAATCTATTCCTTTCTCAACAGCGGACGTGGAAAAGAAAAATACAAGAAATGTTTTTAGCTTTTAGCTTAGAGAAAAAATATACTAAAGATGAAATATTAGAAGCCTACCTAAATCAGATTTACTTTGGGCATGGTGCCTATGGTATAAAAGCTGCTGCTCGAACTTACTTTGGAAAAGACTTAGAAGAGCTTAATCTGGCAGAAATAGCTATGTTAACTGGAGTGGCTCGTTCTCCGGGCAATTTCTCTCCTTATGTAGATTTATCCATTGCTCAGAGGCAGCAAAGAAGAGTATTGAGAAGAATGCAAGAGGTAGGTTTTATTTCCCGAGAACAGGTAGAAGAAGCTCTGGCTACTCCTATAGTTCTTGCGGGACAAGAGAAAAATCGCTCTTCTGCTCCCTACTTTGTAGATTATATTATTAAAGAATTGCAAAAAAGCTATGATGAAGAAACGATATTTGGTGGAGGATTAAAAATATATACCACCATAGACTTAGACATTCAGAAAATAGCAGAACAAGCTTTAAAAGAAAGCGGGTATCAAGGAGCTATTTTGAGCATTGAACCCCAAACTGGTTATATCAAGGCTATGGTAGGAGGAAGGGATTACGGTGAAAGCAAATTCAACCGAGCAGTGCAGGCCTATCGTCAGCCAGGGTCTTCTTTTAAACCTATCATTTATTCTGCTGCCTTAGATAGCGGTTTTACCCCCAGCACCATTTTGGTAGATGAGCCTTTAACTTTCCCCAATGGTTGGAAACCACAAAACTATGAAAAAACTTTTAACGGTCCCATAACCTTGAGAGAAGCTCTGGAAAAATCAGTAAACATAATCGGAATAAAACTCCTCCAGGAAACTGGGGTGGACAAGGTAATAAATTATGCTCGTAAAATGGGGATTAAGAGTGACCTTCGCCGAGATTTATCTCTAGCTTTAGGAACTTCAGAAGTAAACCTATTGGAGTTAACCAATGCTTATTGTGCTTTTGCCAATAGAGGTCTGGTTCCTGAGCCCATTGCTATATTACGAATAGAGAATTTTTCAGGAGAAGTTCTGTATGAAAGTCAAAGGTCTCTACGTCGGGCTTTGCCAGAAGATACTGCCTACATTATGGCTCGCTTATTACAGGGGGTAATAGAACGAGGAACGGCAAAAGCTGCCCGGATAGATCGGCCAGTAGGAGGAAAAACCGGAACCACTGAAGATTTTATTGATGCCTGGTTCGTAGGTTTTACCCCTGATTTGGTTTGTGGAATATATTTAGGCAACGACGACCGGACTCCTTTAGGCCCCAGTAAAACTGGAGGAATAATAGCTGCTCCTCTATTTGCCCAAGTTATGAAAGAAGCCCATAAAGAGATTCCGATTCATGATTTTCCTCCTCCTCCAGGAATAAGGGAAGTCAAGGTGTGTATGAAAAGTGGAAAATTAGTATCTCCTAATTGTAAAGCGGTTACTCTTCCTTTTAAAGCAGGAACGGAACCCCGGGAGTGGTGTAACCAGTGTTTGGGCAGTTAAAATTAACAGATATCCTATGACACTCCCTATTTTGTCATCTATAATAGTGTTCAGAAAAAACTTATGAGTAATGATAAACTTATAACCCTTCGAGCAAAAAGGAAAGCTTTATAGTATTCCGCTTCCCTTTCACTATGTCTTCAATATCTTCTGGCTCTCTTAAAATAAAGTCAGGGCGCAGTTTCAGAACTTTTTCTAGCTCTAACGCTCCCCAGGATGCCAGAGCAAAGGGGATTGAAGCTCCTTTAGCTGCTTGAATATCATAAATGCTGTCACCCACAAAAATGGACTCGTTATTCTTAACCCCTAATCTATCTAAAGCTAAAAGAAGCGGGTCGGGGTAAGGTTTAGAACGCGAAGCATCTTCAGCACAAATTATGGTTTCAAAAAAACGGTTTATCATAAACTGGTCAAATTGATAAGACATTTCAGAGCGAATCTTAGAAGTCACCAGTGCCATTTTTATTCCCTCTTGATACAAGTTTTCTATAGTTTCCCTAACTCCTGGAAAAAGCTGCACTTCTTTTATCCCTGCTCGGATTAAGTCTTGCCAACGAGCCACAAAAGCTCTTCCCACCTCCGAGGGAATCTTCAAAGTTTTCAACGTTTCCGGACTGGGAATACCCAAAGTAAAAATAAAAAAACTATCTGGCTTATCAACTCCTGTAAATTCTCGGAACGTTTGAGAAAGACTTCGCAAAAACAAAGGGTTAGTATCAGTAATAGTTCCATCTATATCAAAAATAACTGCTTTAATCACTTTATCACTCTCCAATTCTTTAGCTATTATAATAGGAATGTCAATGAGAGAAGGAAAAACAAAGAGCTGATGTTACCATAATATTGAAGAGATAATAAACCAGATTTATAATATTGGCATTAGTGGTAAAGGGGGTAAAAAGATGGATAAAAAAGCTTCTCAGAGAAGAGCTAAAGCGCTTCAATTTATAGTTCTTATGGGATTAGTGAGTTTGTTTGGTGATATAGTTTATGAAGGAGTAAGAGGAGTTAGCGGTCCTTATTTGGCTCTTTTGGGAGCAAGCGCATCGGTCGTAGGTTTAGTCGGGGGGTTAGGTGAATTCATCGGATATGCTCTTCGGCTTCTTTCTGGTTTTATAGCTGACCGAACCAAAGCATATTGGCTCTTCACCTTCATCGGCTACGGATTACTCCTTTCTATTCCCCTCCTTTCTTTTGCCAATAGTTGGTGGGTAGCAGCCCTATTTATAATTTTAGAAAGAGCGGGTAAGGCTTTCCGTTCCCCAGCCCGAGACACTATCCTCTCCTATGCTACCAAAGAAGTGGGGCGAGGATTTGGTTTTGGCATCCATGAGGCGTTAGACCAAATTGGAGCTATTATTGGCCCCCTAATTTTCTCTTTTATTCTATTCTTTGGTGGCGATTATCGCTTAGGGTTTTCCATCCTCTGGATACCAGCTTTGATAGTGATAGGAATTCTGGTCATTGCTCGAAACCAGCTACCTCATCCCGAAAAATTGGAAAACTCTAAAGAACCAGAAAACAAAGACAGTAAAATATTTTCTCGAGTATTCATTTTCTATTCTTTGTTTACCTTTCTTGCTGTAGCAGGATTTGCTAACTTTCCCCTCATTTCTTATCATCTCAAAATAGCGTCAATTATGAGTGACGTCCAGATCCCTACCCTCTTTGCCTTAGCTATGGGAGTTGATGCTTTAATAGCTCTTTTAATAGGAAGAGCCTATGACCGGGTGGGACTAAGAACTCTAATAGTCATACCTTTGCTTTCCCTTTTTATCCCCTTTTTAGCTTTTTCTAATAGTATGGCTTCTGCGATTATCGGAATAATTCTGTGGGGAATAGTTTTAGGTGTTCATGAGACTATAATGCGGGCGGCAGTAGCCGATTTAACCGCTATAAGCCACCGAGGCTCAGCTTATGGAATTTTCAATACTATCTACGGATTATCTTGGCTTTTAGGGGGAGCCCTGATGGGAGTACTCTATGAAATCTCTGTTTCTTATTTAATAATTCTTGCTGTATTATTCGAGTTAGCTTCCATTCCCGTTTTGCTGGTTTTGGAAAGAGAACAAAGAGCTAAATAAATCAATGATTTTATATCTATAAATATTATTGGAGGTAATCTATGAGAGTGCTTTTTGGAAAAGCACCTTTTGAGTTTGAATGGCGAGATGTACCTGTACCTGACTTGCAACCTGGAAAAGTTTTGGTGCGAGTGGAAGCAGGAGGTATATGTGGCACTGACCTCCACTTTCTTCGTTATAATGACGAATGGACACCATTAGGCCATGAAGTAGTAGGGGTTATCGAAAAAATAAGTGAGGGAATAGAAGGAGTAGCAATTGGTGACCGAGTGATCGTCGAGAACCATGCTGCCTGCTGGAGATGCAAAGAGTGTAAAAATGGACGTCCTCAATATTGTGAGAACTTGACCACCTATATGTCAGACCAAGCTGGCTTCTCTGATTATTTAGTTGTCAGATATGATATGGTGCACCACTACGATCCAAAGCAATTAGAACTAACACACGCTTGTCTTGCAGAACCCCTCACTGTAGCCTTAGATGTAACTTTAAAGGCTGATATTAAGCTCAATGATGAGGTAGTTGTTTTTGGACCAGGCCCTATTGGACTAATGGCTACGAAAATTGCCAAGTTGCAAGGTGCTCGTCGAGTTTTTCTGGTAGGTTCCAATAACTCTACCCCTCGAGGAGCACATCGTTTAGAAATAGGTCACAGAATGGGCGCTGATGTGATTTTAAGTTATGAAGAGCACCATGTAGCAGAAACAATATTGGACGCTGTGCCTACCGGGGTAGATCGAGTGGTTATTACTGCACCTCCTCGAACAATTAAAGATGCTATTTCTATCTCTCACTTTGGGGGTATTATCGCTTTTAACGGCATCGAATACGGAGCAGGAAGTCAGATTACTTTTGACGCCAACGAATTTCACTTTAAGAAACTTCAACTTCGAGCTTCTCATGCTATCCCTAACCACTATTTTCCTATGGCCATTGACCTGTTAACTCGACGCATTATAGAACCAGATTTACTATTAACTCACGTTTTTAGTTTTGACGAAGCAAAAAGGGCTTTTCAGATTTTAACTAATCCGGAGGAAAAAGCCATAAAAGTAGTACTTAAAAACAGTTAAAGCTATAAGTTTTCAATTATAGTTATCATACAAAACTTGTTAGACTATTAAAACTTTAAAAAGTAAATTACATCAGAAGCCAAAAACTCAAGGTCGT
>JARRCQ010000046.1 GCA_029982105.1 Candidatus Atribacteria bacterium
TATGAAAAGAAGGAGGAAAAAAGTTAGGCCCCGAAAAAATCTCCAACTTTGACTGAACCGATACCACAAACGTCCAGTAAATAGGAAATAAAGTAACTATTGCTATCAAAATACACAAAACATAGATAAAAAAGAGCCTGATTTTCTTTTTAGCAGCAGCCTGCATTTAACTTTCCTCCTGACTAGCAGAAATAAAAGTCAACAACAACCAACAAATAACAATAGTTAAGTAAAGTAAGAAAAGCGACATAGCCGAACTATATCCATAGTTCATAGATCGCAGGGCTTCTCTCACGAGATGAATACTAACAAAACGAGTAGCCGTTCCCGGACCACCACTGGTCAACATCCATACTTCATCAAAAATTCGGAAGGTATCCATTATCCGGATAAAAAGAGTAGTTAAAATTACCGGCCGGAGAAGAGGCAAGGTAATATAGCGAAAAGTCTGCCAACGGTTGGCTCCGTCTACTAAAGAAGCCTCATATGGGTCTTTAGGTAAGGAAGCCAATCCAGCCATAAAAGTTAAAATCACAAAGGGCGTCCAATGCCAAACATCCATAAAAACCGTAGTAGCAAATGCTTGATTAGCGTTTACTCCAATATTGTAGTTAACTCCAATTTTACCCAAGAAATAAGGAAGCGGACCTACATCAGGATTGGTAAGTAAAACCCACATACTTCCAATACTAACTGGAGCCATAGCTAAAGGCAAAGCCATAATAGTTCTGAAAACGCCTTTACCCTTAAATTCGTAAGTTAACAAATTAGCAATTAAAAGACCAAGAGGAAGTTCAATAATGCAACAAAAAAACACAAAAGAAAGTCCTAAACCAAGAGAGCTCCAAAAGCTGGAGTCAAACATCAAATTCCGATAATTATCAAAACCAATATAAACCATTCCCGTCCGGGAAAATACACTATATCTAAAAACACTCAAATAAATAACATAAATAACCGGAACTACCCCGATAAGAATCATTAGAATAAGTGTGGGGGATATCAACCCCCACACTTGAGCTTTATTTGCCCGCAAGCTCTCTTACCTCCTAATAGCCTAAATCTTCCATCAATTTATCAGCTTCTTTGGCTAATTTATCCAGACACTCTTCAGCAGAAACTTCTCCAGCCACTGCCTTGGAAATCCACTGGAGATAAAGTTCATTGAGTGGTGTCTGCATAGGTAGAGGAGGACAACCAGCAAAAAGATGACCTTTCTCTTGCATTACAGTGTAGTAGTTACCCATTTTTTCATTTAATTCAGTGATAGCTGGATCTTCAAAAGCAGATTGTCTTACCACCGTAGTAGCTAATTTAGCAAATTCAGGTTGCCACTCTTTACGAGTACACCACTGCATAAACAGCCAAGCAGCTTCTTTGTTTTTGGCTGCTTTAGGAATTCCCCAAGCTCCACCATCATAGTAACCAATATAACCTTCGCCAGCCTCAGCTGCTTCTAGAACTCCTGGTTTGGTAGGTGGAAGGTCAACTCCAATTTTACCAATCACTACTGAACGGTTCGGGTCATTAGCTAAAAAGCCTAAGTTTTCCATATATAGAAAACCTTGGGCTATTATTCCCGTTCCAAACACAGCTGCCGCCTCATCCCAAGTATAAGTTCTAACTCCCGGAGGAGCATATTGCAACATATCTACGTACCAACGGAGAGCTTCTTTAGCAGCATCGCTGTTTAAAGTTCCACCATTTTCTACACTGGTTCTCATATTTTCTAGGTTTACTCCCCAATTGTATACACCCCAGGTAGGCCAGATAGTCTCACAAAGCTCATAAGCCAAACAAGGATGAGTTTTTGCCTGTGCTACATGGCCATAAAGCTCAATACCTTTTTCTTTTCCATATTCGGTGAAGAATTTAGCAATGTCAGTATATTGTTCCCAGGTAGTAGGAACAGCTAGATCGTATCCATATTTCTCTTTGAAAGCAGCTTGTATTTCTGGGTCATTGAACAAGTCGGTTCTATAAATATAAGTTTTCAAGAAAGCTTCGAACGGTATACCGTAAAGAGTACCTTCCTCATCTTTGAAGGAATCAATAAAACTAGTAAAATCGGGCAAATCAAAATCAGGATAAGTTAGTTCTGCATTCTCAGCTAAAGAGTTTAACCCATACAGCCACCCTTGTTCTAAATAACTGGCAAAGGCGTCCTGTTCTATATAGACAAAATCATAAATCCCAGTCCCAGCTTGCATATCCTGAATTTCTTTGTTGTACATTTCATCCCAGGAAGTGGTTTCAAGTTCTACTTTAATCCCGGTTAATTCTTCAAACGCAGGAATAGCTACCTCAGCTATAGCTTTCGATGGAGGAGTACTTTCAGTTACACCATGAATTACTACTCCCTGATAAGGTTCGGCTGCTTTTTTCCACCAATCAGGATTAGCTACTTGAGCAAAAGCTGCTGTGGAAATCAGCAAAAAGCATAAAGCAAAAACCATAATCAATAGACGTTTTCTCACCAAAATCATCTCCTTTCGATTCTTCTGAAATTTCTAAAACTGAGCAAACTACTTTACTCTAAAGATAGACTTTCTATCACCTCCCTCACCATATCGTATAGCCTCCATCCATAACTAAAACGCTTCCCGTAACATAAGAGGAAGCGGGAGAAGCCAGAAAAACACAAGGACCTTTAATTTCTTGGGGGTTACCTAAACGACCAAAAGGGGTAAGTTTTTTCCACAGTTCAGCATACTCAGGATATTCTTTTAAGAGGTCACCCACTAATTGGGTTTCCATATAACCAGGAGCAATGGTGTTAACTCGAACATTGTAAGGAGCCCATTCTGAGGCTAAAGATTTAGTAAGCATAATCACCCCTGCTTTAGAGGAGTTATAATGAGATTGAGCTTGGGGAGTGTTAACTACCAGTGCTGACATAGAAGAAATATTTATAATACTCCCTTTTCTTCTTTTAATCATTTCTCTTCCTACCGCCTGGCAACACAAAAATACACCGTTTAAATTTATATCTATAACTCTTTTCCAATCTTCTTCCGGCATTTCTTCGGCCTTCATCCATTGTCCTACCCCAGCAGAGGTTACCAGAATATCAATTTTTCCGAAATATTCCAGAGTTTTATCAACCATTTCTTCTACTTCTACCTTTTTAGTAACATCCACCCGAAGAGCCAATGAATTCACTCCCCAAGACTGGATATTAGAGGCCACTTTTTGGGCTTTTTCCAAATTCAAATCTGCTACTACTACTTGAGCCCCCGCTTCTCCCAAAGCAATAGACATTTGTTCTCCTAAACCTTGCGCTCCGCCAGTAACAATAGCTACTTCTCCTTGCAGATTAAAAAGGTCTTTGACGTTTGGTAGCATCTTCTTATCCTCCTTTTATTAGGAAAACAGAAAACTGTAGAAAATCATTGCCAGTAAGCTCTGGTCGGGGCGAGCCGATTTGAACGGCCGACCACTCGCACCCCAAGCGAGTGCGCTTACCAGGCTGCGCTACGCCCCGACTTTGCTTCTGCAAAAATTATAAAAAGAAAGACAAATATTGTCAATGTTCCTGAGATTTGGGATTAACTACTTTTACCACTATTTCTCCTGGTTTCACCAATTGCAACTGCTCTCGAGCTAATTTTTCTATGTACCAGTCTTCATCTAAATATTTCTTTTCTGTTTCTAATTTTTCCACTTCTGCAGACAGCATTTTTTTCTTTTCTTCCAACTCCTTCACTTCCCTACCCAGAGCAAAATAATCTACTAATTGATTACTCAGGCGCAGGTTAAAAGAAAATAAACATAGCGCCAAAAAGATGAGGAATACAAATTTTCCCCATCCCTTTTCAATAGCTGGTAACCTTGAAAACCTCTTTTCCTCGGAAAATAGCGGCATTATCTAACTCTTCCTCGATTCTCAATAGCTGATTGTACTTAGCCGTCCTTTCCGAGCGGCATAGAGAACCAGTTTTTATTTGACCAGCATTGCACCCCACTGCAAGATCAGCAATGGTGCTATCCTCGGTTTCTCCAGAACGATGAGAAATAACTGAAGTATATCCAGCTCTTTTAGCTATTTCAATAGTTTCTAAAGTTTCAGTAAGGGTTCCAATTTGGTTTAGCTTGATAAGAATGGAATTACAACATTTCTCTTGAATTCCTCTAAGCAATCTCTCTTTATTGGTTACGAACAAGTCATCACCTACCAATTGCACTTTATTACCCAGAGCAAAAGTAAGTTTTTTCCACCCTTCCCAGTCTTCCTCAGCCAAACCGTCTTCAATAGATATGATAGGATATTTCTCCACTAAATGACGGTAAAAATCAATCATTTCTTCTACGTTACGGCGTACTCCTTCTCGCTCAAAAATGTATATACCATCCTTGTATAGCTCAGAAGCAGCAGTATCTAAAGCTAAATAAACGTCTTTACCCGGCTCATAACCAGCTAATTGTATAGCTTCCAGAATCACCTCAATAGCCGCTTCAGAAGAATGGAGATTGGGAGCAAACCCTCCTTCGTCACCTACCCCAGTCGAGTAACCACTTCGCTTTAAAACTTTAGCTAAATTGTGGAAGACTTCCACCCCCATCCTCAGACTCTCACCAAAAGAACGAGCACCACAAGGAACAATCATAAACTCTTGAATATCCACTCCACTATCAGCATGTTTTCCACCGTTTAATATATTCATAAGAGGAACAGGTAACTCTCGAGCATTAGCTCCACCTAAGTAACGATAAAGAGATAGCCCGCTATAATCAGCCGCTGCCTTAGCCACTGCTAAAGAAACTCCTAAAATGGCATTGGCTCCTAATTTGCCTTTATTGGGCGTCCCGTCCAACTCAATAAGAGTCCTATCCACAATCGCTTGGTCTAGCGCATCTAAACCAATGATTTCAGGAGCAATGATTTGATTAACATTCTCTACTGCTTTGCGCACTCCTTTACCTAAATAACGTCTTTTATCACCGTCTCGTAATTCTATCGCCTCAAAAGTGCCAGTGGAAGCTCCAGAAGGAACAGCTGCCCGGCCAAAAGCTCCCGATGCTAAAGTTACATCTACTTCTACTGTGGGGTTTCCTCGAGAATCAAGAATCTCTCGAGCATGAACATCAAAGATAGTACTCATTGTCTATCAACTCCTTTTCTATCAAATTGGCTAACTTTTACTATGCTACCGTCAGGTATTTCGTTCAAAACATCCCAAGAGGGAGATACTTTTCCCACTACTTCTACTGCACTAGCCGGCCTAATTTCTTTTCCTCTACTCACCGGAGTAGGGCCAAAGAAAATACAAAGACAAGCGCCATCCGGCCAATAGGCTATATCGCCTTCCTCCACCACCTCTTGAGGAGAAATGATAGAACTTCGTAGGGGAATAGTAAAATAGATTTCCTTTCCCCACCGGTTAATTTGTGCCTCCACTGGTAAAATGCGAAAAATTTCTTCAGACAAAGAACTATTATTTAATTCTGCTACTATTGTAACCCCTTTTTCAGGAAAGGAAAACTCTATTTTTTTAGACATACATCGCTCCTCCTTTCCACACTCTTCCTAAGTTAAAAGATAGGTGCTCCAAAAGAAAAGGCGCTTTTTTAAAGGCTTCCTCTTCGCTCATAGGACCATTGGTTATGGAAAAAAGAGCTAAAACTTTATCTTCCCAGAGAGAAAAAGCTTCTTCGGTAATTTTCCCTCCTACCAAAATTAGAGGTTTATGCCATCTATCACACTTTTCTCTTACTCCACTCACTACTTTACCATAAAGAGATTGTTTATCAACTTTTCCCTCTCCACTTATTACCAAATCTGCTTTTTTAATCTCTTCCTCCACACCTAAAATATCCATAACTAATTGGATGCCAGAAACAAACTCAGCACCCCAAAAAGCATATAATCCTGCTCCTATTCCTCCTGCTGCCCCTGCACCCGGTAAATGGTCAATTTCTATCCCGGTATGTTCTTTAACTAATCGAGCATAATTACGCAAACCTCGGTCTAACATTTCTACTTCTTCAGGATTAGCTCCTTTTTGTGGACCATAAACATAAGCTGCTCCTTCTTCTCCGTAAAGGGGGTTCTTCACATCACAGGCAATAATCAGTTCCACCCCTTCTGGTTTCTCAAATAAATGTTGAGAGTCAATGCGTGCTAAATTTATTAAATCGTCACCTATCCCTCTTAATTCTCTCCCTTCCCGGTCAAAAAATTTCACTCCCAGAGCTCTCAGTGCTCCCATTCCCCCGTCGTTCGTAGCACTACCTCCGATACCTAATATGATACGACAAAACCCTAAATTTACTGCCTCTTTTATCAATTCCCCTACGCCATAGGTAGTGGTAAAACGAGGATTCCTCTCCTCAGGTAGGAGAAGCGTTAGCCCTGCCACTTCAGCCATTTCTAAAACTGCTACTTCTCCGTTAGATACCACTCCAATATGGGCTTTTACCTTCTCTCCTCGAGGTCCGGTTACTTCTTTTTCTATCATTTTACCTTTTGTTCCTTGCACTAACACCTCTACCGTACCTTCTCCTCCATCAGCTAAAGGTCGCTCCACTATGAGCCAGCTCTCATCCACCCTTTGTAGCCCTTTTTTAATCAATAAAGCAACTTCAGTACTCTTCAAACTACCTTTAAAAGAATCAGGGGCAACCAATATTCTCACTCTTCTATTTTCTCCTTTTTTAGCACCTCGTATAGGGACTCTCCTTTTTCTCTGCCTTCCAAGTTTTTTACCCGCACCACTATCTGGTAGGTGGGAGTAAAAACTGTAATTTCATCTCCTAAATCAACCTCTGTCCCCGGCTTAGCTACTTTTCCATTCACTAAAACCTTGCCGTTTTTACAAGCTGCTTGAGCCAGTGGTCGTCTTTTAATCAAAGAAGATACTTTAAGAAACTTATCTAATCTCACGGTCTTCCCAGGGTAATAGTACTTCTTCTCCCCTCTCCGGAAAAAGAGAATAATCTCCTTTTCCTCCTGCTACTACCATAACGAGAACCGAAAGCGCTCCATGCCCTTTAACCAGTTTTTCCAGCTCTTCTCTGCTTTCTCCTTCTTGAAATCTTCCCACTACCAAAACTGCTCTCTTACCCTCCAGATTTCCCAGATTATCCCAAATAACCCGAAAGGGTTTTTCTTCTACAGCCACATTTCTTACTTCTTTATCCAAAAAGGAATTTAGAAAACCACTCAAAATTAATCCTTCTGAATTAACTGCTATTAAAAGATCAGGATTCCATCCCTGAACTAAGGGTAAAATAACTTTTAGCCGCTTTAAAAATTCAGCAAGATTTACTTTTTTCCCAGTGTAAATTTCTCTTTCGCTTTCTCCCATAAACTATCCATCTCCTCCAAACTCACACCCGAAAGCTCTCTACCCTGCTCTTTAATCTCCTTTTCTATAAAGCCGAATCTTTCAGTAAAACGGTCATTAGTCCCTTGTAAGGCTTCCTCCGCCTGAATTCCCAAATGACGAGCCAAATTAACCAAGGCAAAGACTAAATCTCCCCATTCCTCTTTCATTCTTTCAGGATCCTTGTCTTCCCAAGCTTTTCTAAATTCTTCCCATTCTTCTTTTACTTTCTTCTCTACCTCTTCAGGAGTATTCCAATCAAAACCTACCCGAGAAGCTCGCTCTTGCATAGCTTGAGCTCGCAAAAGAGCAGGAAGGCTACGAGGTAAAGTAGAGAGCATCCCGGTTTTTTCTCTTTCTTCTTCTTTTATCTTTTCCCAGTTCAGAAGCACTGCTTCTACGTTTTTTGCTTCAACCTCCCCAAACACATGAGGATGACGCCTTTTCATCTTATATATAAGATATTCTAAAACATCTTCAACGGTAAAAGTGTTCTTTTCTCTCCCTATTTGAGCATGGAAAACAATATGCAGCAACATATCTCCCAATTCTTCTCTCAATCTCATCTCATCTTTTTTATCTATAGCATCTAAAGCTTCGTAAAGTTCTTCCACCATCAGGGGTTTTAGCGTTTCCCGAGTTTGTTCTCTATCCCAGGGGCAACCCCCTTCTCCCCGTAAAGTAGCTACTACTTCTATTAATTCCTCAAAAAGCTCACCGGCTTTGCCACTGGACACTTTCGACAACCACCCCTTCTAAAAGTGAAGCTAATTCTCGTAAAGGTAATCTCTTCATTTTAAACGCCTCTCTACCTTGATAATTAAAGAGCTTTCCTTCTTTACCTTTTTCTTCCACATATTGACTCAAGCTTAGAAGAATGGGAAGAGAGGCTATAAAATAAAATTCTCCATCTTTTTCTTCTATGCTTTCAATCTGAGCTATTTTAGCATAATGCCTTATTTTTGTAATCTGCAAAAGATTTTTAGCCTGACGAGGTAGATGTCCAAAACGGTCTTCCAGCTCTTCCTTTATTTCCTCTATTTCCTTCTCTTTTCTCACTCCTAGTAGCTTTTGATAGAAATAAAATCTTTCGCTATCTTTAGAAAGATATGAAGAAGGAAGATAGGCCTCTTCTTTCAAATCTATATGAGGATTGATAGGAGAAATTTCCTCTTCTCCCCGCAAGCGAGCAATTTCTTCTTCTAAAAGGCGGGTATAGAGAGAAAAGCCCACTTCTTGAATAAAACCATGTTGTTCCATCCCCAAAATATTACCCGCTCCCCGGATTTCTAAATCTCGGAGAGCCAATTTCATACCCGAACCAGTAGTACTGAACTCCATAAGGGCTTCTAATCTTTCTCGAGCTTCTTCGGTTAGTCGGCGAGGATACAAAAAATAGGCAAAAGCTTCTCGGTCAAACCTCCCTACTCTTCCCCGTAGCTGGTAGAGCTGAGCTAACCCAAACAAGGTAGCCGGATCTACAATAAGAGTATTAGCATTGGGAACGTCCAGGCCAATCCCCACAATGGTAGTACAGAGTAAAACGGAAACTTCACCCTGATAAAATTTTTCCATAACCTCCTCTAACTCTCTACCTCCCATCCTTCCATGAGCTAAAGCTATTTTCACTCCGGGAAGTAGATTATCCAGTTCTTCTTTAACTGGCATTAGATCTCGAATTCGAGGGCAAACATAAAAAACTTGCCCTCCTCGACTTATCTCCCTCTCCAAAGCTTCTTTAATGGCCTTTTCATTTCGAGGCATCACCAAAGTATAAACTGGTTTTCTCCCTTCTGGAGGGGTTTCTACTACACTGATATCTCGAAGGCCTAAAAGAGAAAGATAAAGGGTACGAGGAATAGGCGTAGCAGTAAGAGTTAAAACATCCAAGTTGGCTTTTAATTTTTTTAACTGCTCTTTATGTCTTACCCCCAAGCGCTGTTCCTCATCTACAATCAACAAACCTAAATCTTTAAAGATTACATCTTTCTGCAAAAGGCGATGAGTACCGATTATAATATCTACTTCTCCCTTTTCTACTTTTTCCAGTATAGATTTCTGTTCTTGAGGAGTACGAAAACGGTTTAAAACCGCAATACTCACCGGAAAGTTTTTCATCCTTTCTCGAAAAGTAACGTAATGTTGTTCAGAAAGAAGGGTGGTAGGCGCTAAAACCGCCACTTGTTTTCCATCCATTACCGCCTTGAAAGCTGCCCGCACGGCAATCTCTGTTTTACCATATCCCACATCTCCACAAATCAGACGGTCCATAGGGCGAGCACTTTCCATATCTTTTTTGACCTCTTCAATGGCT
>JARRCQ010000047.1 GCA_029982105.1 Candidatus Atribacteria bacterium
AACGGAGCTTCTCTATTGCTTGTTTTAAGTGTCCTGCTTTTTCATAATTTTCTTGCTCTATCGCATTTTGTAAGTCTCTACGAAGACGAAAAATAGTGCTTTGTATTTTTTTCTGTCTCCACCAATGCAGAGGAATTTTACCTCTGTGATAAACCCCTGCTTGATTTTTTGATAGCCAATTTTTCATCTCCTCGGAGTAAAAGTCATAACAATGAGAACAACCCATTACCTCCATCTTTAAGAAATCCTCCCATCCCCATTGACAAAAAGAACATTGCTCCCCTTCCTTTTCTTCTAAAGGAAAAAATTTAGTCGAAGATGTTTTTCCTTGAGTATTAGAACCAATTACCTTAGAAATAGAAACCTCTTGGGAACAAGAAGGACAAAGAAAAAGCTTATTCTTGACCTCTCCTTCCCCTCTTATAAAGTAAACCACCACCTTAGCTTCCCTAACACCACAAACATCACATTTCATCTATTCCACCCATCTCAAAATTTGTAGAAGGATTTCTCTAAAAATCCGAGCTCGCAATCTATTTCTATCTGCTACCGAGGAAAAATCCAAATCCGCTATCTTGTTTAAAGCATCTATAGTGGCCGCTTGAATAAGAGCTCCTTCGCGAGCAGTGATGAAATCTTCCCTTTCCAGCCAATTTACTAAATCTTCCACATCACTTTCTCTCAAATACTCCTCGTTATCATCTAAATAAACAACTACAGGTTCTAAGCGATCAATGGGCACCCTTCTAATCCTAACATAACCACTGCCTCCTCGTCGACTTTCCACTATAAAACCTCGGAATACATTAAAACGAGTGGCTAAAACGTAGTTAATCTGAGAAGGAGCACAATCAAATTCGTTAGCCAGCCTTCCCCTTTGGATGGTTATTGTCTGGTCCGGCGAACCTTCTATGAGCTTAATGATATATTGCTCGATATCATCGCATAGGGAGTACATTTTCCTCTCCTCCTCCCTTGACTATTATTGACCTTTTAATATTATATATACTAAACTATTTATTTGTCAATCGGTTGAGGGGCGAAGAAGAGGAAAAAGAATCACTTCTCGAATAGAAGAAGAGTTAGTAATAAGCATCATTAACCTATCAATGCCAATCCCTAAACCTCCAGTGGGAGGCATACCATATTCTAAAGCCTCAATATAATCTTCATCAATCAAATGAGCTTCTAAGTCCCCTTCTTCTCTCTTTTTAAGTTGGTCTACAAATCTCTTTTTTTGCTCAAAAGGGTCATTAAGTTCGCTGTAAGCATTTCCCACTTCTTCCTTACCAATAAAAAGCTCAAAGCGTTCCGCCAGTTGAGGGCTATCTTTTTTAGCTTTAGCCAAAGGAGAAATCTCTACTGGATAATCAAAAACGAAGGTAGGATTGACCAAAAGAGGTTGTACAAATTGCTCCAAAAACTCGTTAACAAACTTCCCTCTATCCCAATTATCTTCATAACTCATTCCTCGTTCTTTAGCCTTAGCTTTAATAGTTTCTAAGGAATCTTCTACAATATCCACTCCTACTAATTCTTGGATGACCTGGGGTAAGCTAATTCGCTTCCAAGGAGGGGTAAAATCTAAAGTCATAGATTGATACTCTATTTGATAACTACCAGTAATTTTTTTAACTACTTGCGATATCATCTCTTCAGTCAATTCCATCATCACTTGATAATCAGCATAAGCCTGGTAAAGCTCTAACATAGTAAATTCTGGATTATGACGAGTGGATATACCTTCATTGCGAAAACTACGATTTATTTCATAAACTTTCTCTAATCCTCCCACAATTAAGCGCTTGAGAAAAAGCTCCGGAGCAATACGGAGATAAAGTTCCATTCCCAAAGCATTATGAAAGGTTTTAAAGGGACGAGCCAAAGCTCCCCCGGGAATAGCCTGCATCATAGGAGTTTCCACTTCCCAGAACCCTCTCTGAGCCAGGAAATCTCGCAATTCTTTTACCAACTGAAAGCGAAGGTAAAACATTTTTCTCACATTAGGGTTCATTATTAAATCTAAGTAACGCTTACGATAACGAACTTCTACTTCCTTCAAACCATGCCATTTCTCCGGAAGAGGGTGTAAACATTTACTAAGAAGAGTAAAGTTTTCCACTAAAATAGTCACTTCCCCAACATGAGTAAGGAAAACCTTACCTTCCACTCCTACTACATCACCTACTTCTATTTCTCGCAGAATAGTAAAATTGTTTTCTCCTATTTTATCCTTTCGAAAGTAAATCTGTATCTTCC
Source organism: Candidatus Atribacteria bacterium (assembly GCA_029982105.1). GTDB lineage: Bacteria > Atribacterota > Atribacteria > Atribacterales > Caldatribacteriaceae > Sordicultor. The sequence continues at coordinate 2,260 of JARRCQ010000047.1, forward strand.
CCGTTCGGTCTTGCAAGTCAGCAAATATGGCCTTACCATGCTTCCTTAAAGCCATTATTCTTCCTGCTATTTTTACCTCTGCATCTTTATCTATGAAACTCTCAAATTGATTTCTTATTTCTTCAATGTCATAGGTTTTACAAAAATTACCATTATAAGGGTCTACGCCTAAGTTTTTTAGAACTTGAATTTTTTCTCGTTTATATTCAGTGTCTTCTCTATAACCTGTTACTTCTTCATTCATTAGTTTTAATTTCATCCTTCCTTTTTACTTCTATTATACGGTAACGCACTATTCCCGCAGGTACTTTTATTTTCACTTCATCTCCTTCTTTTTTATTAACCAGAGCTTGCGCCAGAGGAGATTCAAAAGAAATTTTTCGAGCTGAAGGGTCAGCTTCTACCGAGTCTACAATAAAATATTCTACCTTTTTATTTTGATCTAAGTTCTCTAAAACTACTCGTGAACCTAAAGTAATCTTTCCCGTGTTATTTCCTTCATCAGCTACTATTTCCGCTTTTCGCAGTTTTTCTTCCAGAGATAGAATCTTTCCCTCAATAAAGGCTTGTTCGTTCTTTGCCTCCTCGTATTCCGCATTTTCACTAAGATCTCCAAAAGAAAGAGCGTGGCTTATCCTATCTGCTATTTCTTTCCTCTTTACTGTCTTTAAATATTTTAATTCTTCTTCTAACTTCTGATATCCCTCCTTAGTAAGGACAATCTTACCATCGTCTCTTCTTTTTTCCATCAACGCTACGCCTCCAACTAAAACTTTATTAGAAAAGAATTATAGCATAACATAGTTAAATTACCACAAATTGTCAAGGCCTCAGGGGCAGCTGCAAAAGGAGTTTGTCCTTATATAGCATCCTTCAATATCTAGCGATCTTGATTTTTTGACTTCCGATGTCATTTGTTGGTTAAATTTCTAGCCATTTAACCAGTTTCGCGGAATACTATATTTTGATAAAATATGTATTAAATAACAAACAAGGAGGAAAGGCCATGAATAAAGATTTTACCACAGAGAGAAATCTTTTAATTGTGGGATTAGTAACTATTGTTCTGGGAATAATTCAAGTATTAGTCTTCCCCCCTCTTATAATAGGAGCAGGATTTGTTCGCTCTCTCATTCCTTTTATTACTGGTGCCGTTTTCATCGTTTTAGGCTGGAAAATGATGTGGTTTCTACTTATACCCGGTGCTTTTCTCTTGGGTGCATCATTAGGAGTAGTATTTAATTATCCTTACGGAGGAGCTCTTCTGGGAGCTGGGGCAGGGCTTTTAATCAGTGCTTTTCCTCGAGGAAAATGATTTTTAATGGGGGGCTTTGCCCCCCATTATTATCTCTCAAACTCTGAACTTTTCCACTAATCTTTGTAATTCTTGAGCTAACTTAGCCAGAGACTCAGTAGCTGAAGAAATCTCTTCCAGTGATGCACTCTGCTCTTCGGTAGAAGCAGAAACCTCTTCCGAAGAAGCAGCATTTTCTTCCGAAACTGAAGCAATGGAGGAAATATCTTCGGTAATAGATTTGACATTCTGAGTAACTTTCTCTACCAGCTGGAAGTTATCTTCGGAAAGGGCACTCACTTCTTGCGCACTCTCTATAGAACCGCGCAATGATTTTTCTGCTTCTTCCAAAGTAGAAGAAAGACGAGAAACACTTTCTATTATCTTCTCTGCCGAAGTTCGAATTTGGATGAAGTTTTTACTGGTTTCCTCCCCTTGAGCCACTCCTTCTTCCACTTTTTCTTCTGCTCCTTTCATCTTCTCTACTGCTTCTTTAGTATCATTTTGGATCTCCTTAACTAAAGCAGCTATATTCTTAGCTGCCTCTCCTGCTTCTCCGGCTAACTTTCTCACTTCTTCTGCGACTACAGCGAAACCTCGCCCGGCATCTCCTGCTCGGGCAGCTTCGATTGCTGCGTTCAGGGCTAAAAGATTAGTTTGTTCAGCGATCCCAGATATAAGGTCTACAATTTTACCTACCTCTTGAGAACGTCCATCCAGAGTAGCAATAGATTGAGCCACTTCTTGAGTAGCTTGAGAAATAGAACGAATATTATTTTCCAAAGTGGAAAGCAACTGTTCACCTTTTTGGGCTATTTTCCGGTTCTCTTCCGACTCTTGGGCAGCATCAGTCAACACCTTTTGAGTAGAAGACAAAGCTTCTCGATTGAGAGAAAGAGCTTTCTGCATTTCTTGCAAAAGTTCTAAATTCTTTGCTGTAGATTGGTTGATAGTCTCTACTTTTTGCACGATGTCTTCTGCTCCCCTGTTTACTTTTTCAATTTCTACACTTTGTTCAGTAGAACCTTGAGCAATTTGAGAAATAGTCTTGGCAATTTCTTCAGTAGCTTTAGAAACTTCTTGAATAGATGAAGAAAGTTCCTCTGAAGAAGCAGCAAGAGTAGAAGAAGTGTTGATAATGTTGGTAACTAACTCCCGGATATGTTCGAGCATACTACGAAAGGCAGAACTTAACCTTCCCACTTCATCTTGAGTTTTTATTTCCTCTACTTCCTGAGTTAAATCCCCCTCTGCCACCTTCTGAACCACAGCAGTGATTTTTTCCAGAGGACGAGCAAAAGAAGAAGTAATCACCAAAGACACAAAAACAACAATTATGGCAGTTATAATCACTATAACAAGAATTAAGTTAACCATTGCTTTTGCCGGAGCAACTACTTCAGCATAGGGGAAAGTAGCTACTACTTGCCAATTTTTAAGATTGTCTCCAGAAAAGAAACCCCAAGGTTCAATTCTGTGAAAAGTAACTATTTTATCTACTCCCTGAAAAGTATAGCGGTGAGTACCTTCCTCTTCTTGAAATACTTCCTTTAAAAATTCCAAGTCCAATTCCTCTAATGTCTTACCTACAATATTAAAATCGGGATGAATTACCACTTTATTCTGAGATGTATCATACACATAGACATATCCAGTCTGGGCAAGTTTCACCCCTCGCATAAGCTCTTCAGAAGTTTTTTGAATATCCAAACGAAGAGATATAACTCCAGCAAAGTTACCATCTTCATCCAAAACTGGGGCAGCAAAATTTAAAATATACACTCCAAGGTCTATAGATTCCCTGATATCACTTAAATATGGCTTTTTAGTAGAATTAACTGCTTTAAACCACTCAGTAGAGCTTTTGTCTTCTCCGATACCATTATTATGAGAGTCAGCTATTTGGACACCCCGGGAATCAATAAGAGAAGCAGTAGTATAAATGGGATGGTTAGAAATAAAATCCGCTAAAACAGCTGATTTTTTAGTAACATCGGCATCAGGGTGCATAATATAATAATTTTGAGTTAAATGCTGAGCATGTTCTAATCCCTCACTCATCATTATGGAAAGTGTTTTCCCCATCTCCATAGCAATAACTTTATCGCTTTCAATCTCTCCATCTAAAAGAGTACTTTGAAACTGAGTAATTCCGAAAAAGGCTAAAACTAAAACAGGAATTAAAGAAAGGATCAAAAACCAGAAAAGCAGCTTGCTTCGTAAACTTTTGAATTTTAACATAGTGCCTCCTCCTATCCCAGGGATTAATTTTCTGTCCCACAACTCACTTATCTATAAATATCGGCGAAAAGAGAGAAAACTTTAACCCGGAAAAGGAATTACTCCAAAAATAGATTTTGAGTAATTCGCCCAAGTGGGGTAAAATAACAAAAAATGGAGTTAAAGAGGTGAAAAATAGTGTATCTTTTAGGAACAGATATTGGCACACAAGGTACCAAAACAGTAATGGTTAACGAAAAAGGTGAGTTCATAGCTGATGCTTTTCAGGAGTATGAAGTTATTACTCCCCGACCTTCCTGGGCAGAACAGTGGCCCGATGTGTGGTTAGAAGCAGTAGTTAAAACTATCGCCCGATGTGTGGAAAAATCCAAAGTCACTCCTTCGGAGATTGCAGGGTTGGCTATCAGTGGTCTCTACGGAGGTTCGGGTATTCCTGTAGACAAAGAGATAAAACCTCTCTATCCCTGCCTAATCTGGATGGATCGCAGAGCTCGAGAAGAAACCCAATGGGTAAAAGACAACGTCCCTCAAGAAAAGATTTTTGGAATTACTGGAAATTATGTTGATTCCTATTACGGTTTTACCAAGATGATGTGGATTCGCAACCACGAGCCAGAAGTGTGGAATAAAATTTATCAATTTGTCACTCCCAAAGATTATGTAGTCTATCATTTAACCGGTGTTTTAGCTACTGATTATTCTTCAGCAGGAAATATCGGAGGAGTTTTTGACATTAGAAAACGTACCTGGTCAGAGGAAATGTGTGAAATTTTAGGTATTCCTAAAAGAATGCTCCCTGATAAAATTTTAAAATCCTCCGATATAGTAGGGAAACTAAGTGCCCGGTTTGCTAAAGAAACCGGCCTACCAGAAGGTACTCCAGTCATATCAGGGGGAGTTGACGCTCCAGTGGCTCAGCTTTCTGCCGGAGTATTAAGTGAGGGAGAACACGTAGCTATGGCCGGAACTTCAATGTGTTGGGGAACGGTGCACGGAGGACAAAATCTAACCCCTTTATTAGTCAGCTTTCCTTATGTAGTTTATGACGATAAGCTGATTTATACTTTTGGAGGAAGCGCCACCTCCGGAGCTTTGGCTCGATGGTTCAGAGATCAATTTGGCAAATATGAAAAAGAGGTAGAAAAAAATACTGGAGTATCAGCTTATACTTTATTAGAATTACAAACTCAAGGTATTCCTCCCGGAAGTGAAGGAGTGATAGTTTTGCCCTATTTCATGGGAGAGCGCTCACCTATCTGGGACCCTGATGCTCGAGGAACCGTTTTTGGATTATCTCTTTACCACAGCCGCGCTCATGTCTACCGAGCAATGTTAGAAGCGGCAGCTTACTCTCTACGCCATAATATGGAAGAGGGAATAAAAGCAGGTTTAAAACTAAATCCAGAATGTTGGATAGTAGGAGGAGTAGCTCGTTCATCTTTTTGGGTACAAATCTTTGCCGACATCACTGGATTCGATATGAAAAGACTTTCTAAAGACGTGGAAGCTCCTTTTGGCGATGCTTTCCTAGCTGGTTTGGGAACAGGAGTCATTGATCAACCAGAGAGAATTAAAGAATGGGTAAATTTCCGTCCTACCATAAGAGTAAACCAGGAAAACCGCCCCATTTATGACCGATACTATTCTATTTATCGAGAACTTTATGAAAACACCAAAGCAACTATGAAAAAGTTAGCCGAGATATAAAAAAGGAGGGCTAAACTTGAATTTAGATTCTCTTTTTGCTCTAAACTGTGGGATGTACATTCTGTGTTCCGGAGAAGGAGACAAATTTAATGGTCTCATTGTCAATGCTGTAACTCAAGTAACAGCTTTTCCTCCTCAATTAGTAGCGAGTGTAAACAAGGAAAGCTTAACCTCTACCTATATCCAAAAAAGTGGCTATTTTTCAATTTCCGTTCTGGAAAAAAATACCCCCCTACCTCTTATTGGTCTTTTTGGTTTCCGCAGCGGTAGAGATACTGACAAATTATCTCAGGTTAAACATCGCTGGGGAAAAACAGGGATGCCTATTATTGCTGAACACACCGTAGCTTATTTAGAAGCTAAAGTAGTGAATAAATTGGATGCTGGCACTCACTGGATATTTTTGGGAGAAATATTAGAAGCTGATTTTACCGAAGAAGGCGGAGAGCCAATGACTTATAGCTACTACCGAGATATAAAAGGAGGTAGGGTCCCCCGCACTGCAGCTACCTATCACGAAGAAACTAAAGAAAAAGAACGTTATCGATGCCAGATTTGTGGCTACATTTACGATTCTTCTTTAGGTGACCCTGACTCGGGGATAAAGCCTGGCACACCTTTTTCTGATTTACCTCCTCAATGGGTCTGTCCCATCTGTGGAGCAAGTAAAGACCAATTTGAAAAAATTTAAGAAATCGAGGAGGCACAAAATTGAGAAATTTCGATTACTGCAATCCTACCAGGGTAATTTTTGGTAAAGGAGAAACTGACCGAGTAGGAAAAGAATGTAAAAAGTTAGGTAAAAAAGTCCTCTTTATATACGGAGGGAAAAGCATTAAACAAAATGGGCTATACAATAGAATAATGAAGCATCTACAGGAAGAAAATCTTGTTGTTTATGAGTTAGGAGGAGTTAAGCCCAACCCTCGCATCGATAAAGTAAGAGAAGGAGTAGCAATATGTAAAAAGGAAAAAATCGATTTAGTCTTAGCAGTAGGAGGAGGAAGTGCTCTAGATACGGGTAAAATTGTAGCTGCAGGCGCTCTATATTCTGGAGATCCCTGGGATTTCTTTATCGATAATAGTAAAATCTTGGATAAAATACCTCTGGCTACTGTCTTGACTCTGGCTGCTACCGGCTCAGAAATGAACCACACTGCCGTTATCACTAACGAAGAAACTTTAGAGAAACTGGGAGCTAAAAATCCAGTATTATACCCCACCGTCTCCATTTTAGACCCCGAAAACACCTATACCGTTCCTCGAGACCAAACCGTAAGTGGCATCGCTGATATGATGGCTCACGTTTTCGAACAATATTTTCATCCTTTCCCCGAAACTCCTCTTCAAGACCGATGGGCAGAAGGGCTAATGAAAACCATTATTGAATATACTCCCCGGGTTTTGCAAAACCCCACTGATTATGATGGGCGAGCAGTAATTATGTGGTGTAGCACCATGGCTCTTAATCACCTTTTAGAGGAAGCAGGAGGAGGGGGAGAGTGGACTTGCCACCCCATAGAACATGTTTTAAGTGCAGTTTATGACATTCCTCACGGAGCAGGCTTAGCCATCATTTTCCCTCAGTGGATGAAATATGTCTTAGATGTTATTCCTCACAAGTTCGCTCAGTTTGCAGAAAGAGTCTGGGAAATACCCCGTGCCAATAAAAACGACCAAGAACTAGGGTTAGAGGGAATCGAAAAAACTCGAGAGTGGTTCCGAGAAATTGGCGCTCCCGTTACTTTAAGAGAAGTAGGAATTGGAGAAGAAAAAATATCAGAAATGGCTGAAATGGCAGTAAAATCAGGAAAAATAGGAGTGACAAAAGTTTTAGATAAAAAAGATGTAGAAGAAATTTTAAGAATGTCTCTGTAATAAAACTGCCTGCGGCGCAAACCTTAAAGGCAAAATAGATGTAGAAAACTAAAAGACTACAGCGCTGGGGAAAATACACCCCAGCGTGCCTGCGGCGCAAACCTTAAAAGAACAATAAGGGGGCAGCGCTGCCCCC